>JAAEPD010000558.1 GCA_024222455.1 Aureispira sp. | reverse complement strand
ATAATGGTCTTTGGAGAAGATATTTAACGATTTTTCAAACGAAAGGAACACATTCTCCTAAGATTGATTATTTGATTCATAAGTTTTTGCCTAATGGTTTTTATAAAAAGAAGAAATTAGGTAATTTCTACAAAAACCTATACAGAGATTATTCTTGGTGGATTTTAAACAACAACATTAGCGACTAATTATGTTCACACCTATTATTCGACTCACACTAATTTTTGTGAGCTTTATATTTATACTATTAATGTATAGCTATGGCCATTATCCAGAAGTAGGAATAGGCATTTTAACCATATTTTTGCTCCTTTGGGGATATTTTAGAAGCGGTACAGTGTACTTAGCCTTTCGACATTTAATGCAAGGTAATTATGCAAAAGCTGAAGAGCGATTAAACCAAACAAAAAAGCCTAGATGGTTAAACAATAGTCAAAAAAGCTATTACCATTTTGCTAGGGGGCTGATCTTGGCCAATAACCGAGAATTAACAAAAAGTTCTGAGCATTTTTTAGAAGCCCTTCAACTAGGCCTTAGAACCTCAAATGATCAAACCATTGCCTTGCATCAACTAGCTGAGATTGCTTTTGTTCAAAAAAGATATGCAAAGAGTCAAAGCTACCTAGACCAAGCAAAACTTCTTCAGTATAAAGCTCCTATGCAAGTAGAAATTGATAAAATGCAACATTTATTAGATACAACCCAAAACACTTAATCACAAATCAATTAAACCCTTATACTTATGTACAAAATAATATGTATCAGTGCCCTTTTATCTTGCATTGTTCTTAGATCTCAAGGACAGCAATCCTATGCAAAACCTGATTATTCTGTTAAGTTTTTATCTTATTTTGGAATAGGTAGTGAGTCTGTACAGAAAAAGTCAACACTAGGATACAATGCTGCTTATTATGCCTTGCTGCAACGCAAGTTTCCAGAAATCACAAGTCAAGGAATTGGTGTACCTGTTCATTTTTATAATGAAGTACTCAAATCCAGTGGTGCGGATAAGTTGATTGCACAGTTTGCAAAAGAACAAGACAATTTAGGAGACGAAGGCAAAGCAAAACGCCTAAGAACAATACAAAACACGATCAAAAAAGCCAAACTCCCCCAAAGTCTAATCAACCAATTCAACAATGCTTATGAAGAGTTTTATGCTGGCAAAAAAATTATGTTGAGTGCCTCTCCTAACCATAAAACGCTAGGCAAAGGTTTTGCATTTTCCCCAAAAGGCACTTACACTACCATAACAGACAAAAAGAGCTTTGCATCAGATGTCTTGCAAATATATGCTTCATTCTGGGAAGAAAATTCTATCATAGACCTTAAAAAAAATGGCTTAGCTAAGGTAGTAGAGCAACTGGCTATAGGCATTCTAATAACAGAATATTTTGAAAAGCCTGCTATCACTGGCAATGCCGAAAGTTGTTATTATGCTCCTTCATCAAATAGTCTACAAAAAAATCCATCTATATATATAACCTCGCTCAAGGAAGGTTGTGCTTCTAAACATGACGAGTGGCTTCGATTTAAACAATTTGACAGTAAATGGTATCAAAATTTGAATAGCCCTGAGCTACAACAGCCAAAAGAATGTAAAGTATTTCTTGACAATGCTACACTTACCCCAATCATCAGACAGCTACAGCAAGTGCTTAGCACACTTGATCCTGGAATTCGAAAAAGATCAAAGTTAGAGCAAAATGATAATATAGGTGTGGACTTTTGTATCCTAAAAACCAAGACAGGTTATCGTTTACAGTTATTGGAGTTGAGATGGTATGCTCAACCTAGCAAATAAGTCTATTGATTAGGAGGAGGAGGACTATCTTCCTTCTTAGTTTTTGCCTTTAGGCTCTCTACATAACTATCCCCATCGTATGTGGATTCATAAGTAGGAGATAAAATGTCAATACCTGCGGCATTGAATTGATTCTGAATATTTTTATTTATTTCAGAATACATGACAAAGGTTTTTTCGGTATTGGTATAAGCATTCAACTCATATTCTACATAATTATCATCTAAACTAGTTTGTAAGACAAAGGGGCGACGATCTTGTTCTATTCCATCTACTGCTAAAGCTGCATTGACCAGCAGTTCATGCACTGTTTGCCAAGGAACATCATAACCTATGGTGACTTTAGTATGCAAGATCAAGCCCCAAGTTTTGGCAGATACCGAATAATTGGTGGTCTTTCCTGATAAAATAGTAGAGTTAGGAACTGTGATATATTCATTTTTGATCGTTCTTAATCTAGTTACTAACATACTTTTTTCGATCACATCTCCTATTTGGTCACCAATCTTGATTCGATCACCTTCTTGGAATGGACGCATATAAGTAATAACCAATCCTGAGACAATATTAGCAATAGCAGAAGACGAACCAAGAGAGAATAAAACCCCTAAAAAGACGGACACTCCTTGAAAAATAGGTGAATCTGAACCCGGTAAATAAGGGAATATTAGGATAAACATAAATACATAGAGCAAGAATCGAATCAAGCCAAAAGTTGTTTCGGCCCAATCAGGATAAAAGCCTGGTATTTTCAGTACTTCCAGCTCTATTTCCTTAGCTAGGAAAGCAAAAAACCTAATGGTATAATGGAAAAATCCATAGATAACAGCAATCGTCAATAGGTTAGGAATATAATTCACGATTGCCCATAATATCTGCTTGGTAGGGTTCAATAATCCATCAAATAAAGTATGTGCAATTCCCTTTGTCCAAGGAAACACACTAAAAATTAGAGGTAAGGTGATATATAAAGCTATTAGAATAACGATCAACTGAATAAATCCAAGTATAGATTGCAAGAAATCGACTTGTCGATCAGGGGTCAATAACTGATAACCTCTGATTGTAATTCCTTTAATCCATGTCTTCTTGTAATTAACTAAACTGTTTTTGGCTTTAGTAAATAACTTTCGAATTAAATAAGTCAGAATAATCATCCCGATTATAATCAGAATACTTATTCCTATTCGGATCAGTAAATTCTCCCAGCTGTGCTCTTTTTTAGAAACTAAAATTGCTTCTTTTATAGCCTCTAAATATTCTGCTGCCAACACCTCCTTAGAGCTGTTCATCCAAAGTGCATCATCTTCCGTTATACTCAAAATAATCAACTCATTATAAACAATATCCATGGTGATATTATTTATACTTTGCTGCAAAACTATAGAATCAACAACTGTAAAGTCATCTGCTTCCAATTTACCAATTCTCTGTGTAATATTTTGTGCACGTTCACTAGGCGAAAAAGACCCTATTTTATTATAAATATAAAACAGTGTATCTCTAAAAGGATTGACAGGAAACCCCTTTGATATAGACCGCAAGCTTTCTATTCGTTGTTTATGAATAGCTCGCTGTAGCGAATCAGCACTTTGAATATTATGTAACTCTTGAAGCAAGGACTGCTTCTTAATATTATCAGTAGTTTTTAGTTTTTCGAGATCTACTAAGATGCGCGCTATACGCATAGAATCTACTCGATGCAAAGAATCTGCTTGTTCCAACATCGACATCATTTCCTCCAACTGTGCATTAAGCACAGAATCTTTAACACTCGTCTCTGTCTCTACAACTGTAGAATCTACCTCCTGTGCAGCTCCCAACAAAGGCAACAACAACACAACTATAATCAATATATATTTCAGTAAATTCATAATTATATTAATCTTATACAACAAGTAACTATCTCAATACTCCCTTAAGCTTAGCTCCTGGAAATCTTGCGCCTTCCAAAATAGCACCTCTAAAATCCGTATCCGTCAGATCACAGTTTTCAAAATCAGCACCTCTCAAATTGGCATTCATAAAACTAGCACCTCTCAAGTTAGCTCTCGAAAAATCAACATTCTCCAAATTAGCATCTACAAAAATGGTCTTCTCCAAGTTTGCATCAGTCATTAAGCTGCCCGTCAAGTCTGCATCACTAAAATCTTGATAGCGTGCATAAACCCCACACCAACTAGAATAAGGAAGCTGTGCTTCTTGTAAATCTACATTCTGAGGAATTTTTTGCATATCTAAAATAGCCTGTCGTCCACGCTCACTTTTAGCACCTAAATAAACACCAAAAACTACATTTTTAATCAGCATAGATTGCCATCTACCTCCTATCCCACCAGAATTTAAAAACTCAAAATGTTCGTGTATCATTTTTTCTATTGCCTCTTGCGTCATAACCTCTGAACGCTGTGCTCGATCTTGCATACCTCTAGTATCAATATTCTTCTGCTGCGTTCCAGGTTGATCTGCCAAAGGAAATTCTTGCACAAAGACCAATGTATCTAAGTCTACCCCATTTTGCTCCGTCCAATAATCTTGCAAGGTCTCCACCACGGACATTTTATATCCCTGATAATGCCCATAAAACTGCTTCCGTTTTTGTGCTACCCCTTTAGTAGCCAACAAAAATTCGATATAGGATTCAAAATTGGTTATTCTAGAATCTGTATAACACAAATGCTCTTCATCTCCCATCAAGACCAATTGACTACCTTCTTGATCTAAAAAAAAGACCATATTGCAATAATGCGAAAACTGATCAAAAGGCTTTATTTTTTCAAAAAATGCTGGTAAAGTATAAGTTGTTCCTTCTATAGATAGTATTTCGGATACATTAGGTTCTATATTCTTAAAAGAATGCTCAAAAGCATCCTCTATTGGTAAAAACAAAATACATCCATCCTCTGGTCTATATTCGACAGCAGCATAATCCCAACCCAAAACAGCCTCATCAAACCGATGAATGGAAGAATTAAAATCTTCATTAGAGGTCAATATCCATCTAAGCTGCAAACCATTCGTTTCTTTATAAAACTTTTTGATATTAGCATCCAGCTCCTTACCAATAGCTTGCTCTATCTTCTGAATTACTTGATCTTGGACAGCAGGAAAAGTATGATAGGTCAACACCTCAACTTTTGGGTGTGCATGTAGCTCTTCTACTAACTTATTAAACCGTTCAAGATAAGCTATTTCCATTTATTCTGTCCTTATTTTTTATAGTGATGGCTTGTAAGTTTTTCGAAAAACTACAAACTATTTTTTAGAAGCTACTGATATTAACTTCTTTAGTTAATTTTGCTTTCAAGTAAAAAAAAATCGTTTTTTCTCCAACCTTATCTTATAATTGATGTTATAAGTCAAATTTTCTTGGAACAAAGGCTGAAAAACTTTTATTAATCTTTTACTAATATAGTATTTTAGCACAAATAAATTTGCTTTTAATGCAACAGCTAGAAAATAAACTTGTGGAAGAAAAAAACCACTCCGATAAATTTAGAGACCAAGATGCAACTGCATCAAGCCGCAAACACGATCATATCGAGTTAGCATTTCAGTCTCAAATTTCGACAAACAATCTGGATCAACGCTTTTATTATGAGCCTGCTTTGGCTGCACATCCTGATTCGAACAGTTTAAAATCTTTTGAATTTTTAGGGAAAACATTCAAAGCACCTTTGTGGGTATCTAGCATGACTGGAGGTACTGAATTAGCCAATACCATCAACCACAACTTAGCTCGTGTAGGCAAAGAGTTTGGGTTTGGAATGGGTTTAGGCTCCTGTCGTTCGCTCTTGACTAGCGATGAATACCTCAAAGATTTTGATGTTCGTCATACTTTAGGTGATGATCTTCCTTTGTATGCTAACTTAGGAATCGCACAGATAGAACAAGTTCAGCAGAGTAATCAAGTCTATTTAATCAAAGATTTATTAGACAAACTCAAGGCTGATGGACTGATTATACACATCAATCCATTACAAGAATGGTTGCAACCTGAAGGAGATCGATTCAAAAACCCTCCTATTGATACTATTCAACGCTTGATAGACTCGTTTCCAGACACTAAATTCATTGTAAAAGAAGTAGGACAAGGCATGGGCTACGAAAGCCTAAAAACCTTATTGCAACTACCCCTAGAGGCTATTGATTTTGCAGCAAATGGTGGCACTAACTTTGCGAAATTAGAATTACTGAGAAGTGATCCAATCAAACAAGCTATTTATGCAAAATTAGCTAATGTAGGACACAGTGCAGAAGAGATGGTGCAGATGACCAATAGAATAGTCGAAGAGCTAGGCAACAAATTGAATTGCACACAAGTTATTATATCTGGAGGAATTAAAGACTTCCTTGATGGATATTATCTAATAAATAAATTATCTTTGTCCTCGGTATATGGCCAAGCTTCTGCCCTATTGAAACATGCTAGAGGAACTTATGAAGAGTTACATCAATTCGTAGAGTCTCAAATTAAGGGTCTAGAATTAGCAGAAGCGTTCTTAAAAGTAAAGTAAGATATTACGATTATAATATAACAATAATATATATTTGGTTATGAAAAAACCTAAGCCAGTATCCGGTTTTTCTAAACTTTCTAAACGTGGTAAGATTCGTTGGTTAGCAGAGAATTTTTTCTCTAATCCAGAGGATGTTGCTCGTGAACTCAAGAGTTTTTGGTATGGAGATCCTCAAAAACAAAAGATTTTTGATGATTTCAGCGAAAACACTATTAGCAATTATTATTTACCTTATGGTCTAGTGCCTAATGTATCTGTCAATGATACCTTGTACTGTGTACCAATGGTAACAGAAGAAAGTTCTGTGGTTGCGGCTGCTTCAAGTGCTGCCAAGTTTTGGTTGTCTAGAGGTGGTTTCAAAGCAGAAATTGTATCTACCAAAAAAGTAGGTCAAGTTCACTTTGATTGGTCTGGAGATATTAGTAAGCTAAGACAAGTTTTTTCGGCTCTAAAAGAACATATCCATCAAGAAACTGACCATATCACTTGCAATATGCGCAAGCGTGGTGGCGGCATTTCGGATATTGAGCTTATAGATATGACTGACCTAGAGGACAACTACTATCAGCTCAAAATGACTTTTGAGACCTGTGACTCTATGGGCGCAAACTTCATAAACTCAACCTTAGAAGAATCATCTAGAGTGCTTCGCAATTTTATGGCAGAGCAGCCTCATTTTACAGATGAGGAACGCAAGGTGACCATTATTATGGCAATTTTGTCCAACTATACTCCAGAATGTATGGTTAGAGCTTCTGTAGAGTGTCCAGTAGAAGACCTAGGCACTTTTGACAGTGGAAAGATGGATGCTAAAACGTTTGCTTATAAATTTGAAAAAGCAATTAAGATAGCGCACATTGATGTACATCGTGCAACTACTCACAACAAAGGTATTTTCAATGGTATTGATGCTGTAGCAATGGCTACAGGCAATGATTTTAGAGCTATAGAATCTTGCGGACATACTTATGCTGCCCGTGATGGAAAATATAGAAGCCTTTCTTATGCAAAAGTAGAGGATGGCATCTTCAAATTTTGGTTAGACATCCCATTGGCTATTGGTACAGTAGGTGGCTTGACCAACTTACATCCTTTGGCTAAACGTTCTTTAGAAATGTTGAACAAACCAACTGCTGATGAACTTATGAGTATTATTGCAGTGACAGGATTGGCTCAAAACTTTGCAGCTGTTCGCTCTTTGGTGACTACAGGTATCCAAAAAGGACATATGAAAATGCACTTGATGAACATTCTAAATCATTTAGAAGCATCAGAAAAAGAAGCACTCGAAGCGTTAAGCTATTTTAAAGATAAATTAGTCTCGTTTACGGCAGTTAGAGAATTTTTGAATCTCTTGCGTAAACCTTCGGTTAAGAATATTCCGAAAGTGATCTATAAGAAATAAATTTTTCTGAAAGATTTATATATTTGAAGAGGTATCGATATTATTCGATACCTCTTTTTTTTATTAGAAAAACTTAATACTTTCACTAATGAACTATTCTATTGATTCTGATATAACAAAAGCCTATACTCTCCCTGCTAAATTCTATCTAGATCAAGCTATTTATGACCGATCTATTGAAGATATTTTTGCCAGTTCTTGGCAATGGATTGGAGACAAAACTACTGTAGCAGATAATGCTGGTTCTTGTTATCCATTTGAACTTTTGGAAGGCAGCCTTTCGGAGCCTTTGGTACTATCTAGAGATAAAAACAATGATTTACACTGCTTGTCTAATGTTTGTACCCATAGAGGAAAAATAATAGTTGAAGAGGCTGGCCAGTATAGAATGTTGAGTTGCAAGTATCATGGCAGATGTTTTCATCTAGATGGTCAATTTCGCTCTATGCCAGAGTTCAAAGAAGCTCAAAACTTTCCTTCAGCAGAAGATAATCTACCTCAGCTGCCCCTAAAAGGTCTAGGAAATTTGTTGTTTACCTCCATCAACCCTAAATATTCCTTTGAGGAAACCATGCAACCTATAGTAGAACGCCTTTCTTGGTTCCCTTTCGATCAACTTAGCTATGATGCAGATAGTTCTAAAACCTATATGGTTGATTCACATTGGGCATTGTATTGCGACAACTATTTGGAGGGTTTTCATGTACCTTTTGTTCATCCAGGACTTGGAGCTAACCTAAATTATCAAGATTATGCCACAGAGCTCTATCCACATTGCAATCTACAATTGGGTATAGCTAGTGAAGAAGGTGCTTATTTTGATTTGCCCAAAGAATCTCCAGATTATGGCAAAAAAGTACATGCTTACTATTATTGGCTGTTCCCCAATATTATGCTCAATATTTATACTTGGGGTATCTCTATTAATAGGGTAGAGCCTTTAGGTTTGAACAAAACTAGAGTAGTTTTCAAAACCTATTTATTGCCCAATGCAGCCCCTCAAAACTTTTCGGATGCCTTGCTCCATCAGACAGAAATGGAAGATGAAGATGTAGTACAAAGTGTACAAAAAGGTATTCAATCTAGGTTGTATAAAAGAGGTCGTTTTTCCCCAAAGCGCGAACAATGTGTACACCATTTCCATTTATTATTATCGAAGTGGTTACAATAAATCCACTCCCTTTTTATCACTCAATTTCAATCCAATGAATATATTCATAACAGGTGCCTCTGGTTTTGTAGGTGGTGCAGTAAGTCAAGCCCTAAAAGACAAACACCAAATCTTTGCAATGGCAAGGTCTGAGCGATCTGCAAAAAAGGTGAAAGAGGTAGGTGCAACACCCATCAAATGTGCATTAAACAGCGTAACTGTCGAAAACCTTAAAGATATTGATCTGATTATACACAGTGCTGCATTTGTGGAAGAATGGGGAACCCGTCAACAGTTTTGGCAAGCGAATGTAGAAGGCACTCGCCAACTACTCGATGTGGCAAAAAAAGCAGGGGTCAAAAAATTTATGCACATTAGTACAGAAGCTACCCTATTTAATGGCCAAGATATGATTGATATTGACGAGAATTACCCTTATCCAGACTCCACACCTTTTCTATATTCTGAAACTAAAAGAGAAGCTGAAAAACTAGTAATCAAAGCCAATCAGCAAGATCAGTTTGAAACGGTAGTTATCCGCCCCCGCTTAATTTGGGGACCAGGCGATTTAACCGTATTACCTGCTACCCTCAAAATGGTCAAAAGTGGTAGTTTTAGATGGATAGATCATGGCAAAAACAAGACAGCTACAGTCCATATAGACAACCTTGTACATGGTATATTACTCGCTATAGATAAAGCGAGAGCTGGCCAAATTTATTTTATAACAGATGATGAGGAATGGACTATAAAAGACTTTCTTACTGGTCTTTTGGCCACCCAAAATGTCACTGCTCCCAATAAGAATATATCCAAAGGAATGTTGCGTAGAGTGGCCTCTGTACTTGATGAAATTTGGAGACTATTCCGAATAAAAAAGGCTCCTCCAATCACTAAATTTGCTGCGAATATCATGTCAGCAGACTGTACCATCAATTTAGCTAAAGCTAAAAAAGAGTTAGGTTACCAGCCTGTTATTTCAGTTCAAGAGGGATTTGACCAACTAAAAAAATCATCTAACTAATAGAACTATTATTCAGGGAGTTTGATTTAACCATCAAACTCCTTGAATATTTATAATTAATACTTATCGAATAATAAATCGTTTGTGATAAATATGTTCTGTGGTTTGGATCGTACTTATATAAACACCTGCTGGTGCATCCAGTTCTAGAGCGGTTTGTTTTTCAGTTCCTACACATTGATGCACCAATTTCCCAGATAAATCATAAATCTTAACTTCCCATTTAGGGAGTTCTTGAGGATTAGAAAAATAGATAATTGCTTGTTGCTCCATAGGTGATGGGTAAATATTGACCTCACCTGCTTGCGCTTTTTTCTCCATCACAGTTGTAGGCATAGTAGGCTGTAATAACTCCACTTGTACACTATTGTAAACTTCTCTGCGCTGTGGCACTCCAACCACATAAGCATCATTACCTTCTGTAAACTGTACCAATGCCGCTACCAAATGTACTTGATGTGGATTATAGTGAGCAGGCAAAATTGCTTGAAAAGGAACAGCATAGTTACTTCCTGGAGTTACAAAAGAAGGAATCAAGCCTCGCTTACCAAAAGGACCACTTTCTATATAGTCTCTCAAAACATGTCTATGAATAAACCCATCCACAGATCCACCTGCTCCAAAATAAGGATGACCATTTGTATTATTATAGCTATTAGCTTGCGACCAACCTGAACCATTAGGCCCACTCAAACTATCCTCTACAATCATTAAGATAACCCCCATCTCCCCAGCAGAATAATCTGTATAATCAGCATTAACTACTGCACTCAAAGCTCTAGAAACGGAATCATAACTATGTTGTATGGTTAAATCAACAGGTGTGAAAGAAGAAAACTCAGGGACTGCATAATAATTCCACCACCCTCTACTCATCTGCTCCTTCTCATAATTTCCACTACTATTCAAAGCCTTTCGATTGAGTAACCCATTAGGATAAGCAGATTGTGCAAAAGCTCTTCGCAGACCTTCATCAAACTCCATACTATCTCCATCATGAATAGACACAATAATGAGACTATCCCCATAAGTATTTTCCATATTATCCAACACAACAGAACCATCTATACAGTATCCACACCAAGTCCCAGTAAACTCTTCTAACAATAGATTTTGTTTAGCCGAAATATTCTGAATACCTGTTATATACTCACAGAGTGTATCATTACAACTTCGTTGATCATTATTATTATTAATATTAGAAGGCCATGCACAGATAGTATGCTGTTCTCCTGCAGCATTGACTATAATTGGAGTTGTTCCTGTAAATTCATATTTGCCATCTGTATTATTAATATTCAAGCCAGAAAAAGACTCTGTTAGAACAGGTCCTCCATCTATAGAATAATTAAGATCAAAGGAGGTTATATTCTGATTTCCTAGATTACGCACAGCAGCTTTAGCATATTGTGTTCCAGGTAACATATGATTGTCCAAATCAAAGGCAATTAATGCTAAATCATTATCCACAGCTCCTTGATACTGAAAAGTATAAACAATATTATCTGCATCGTTATAACTTAAGGTAGTGGGAGGGGCTATATTAGGACTTCCAGTCACTTGAGCTCCTATTGTTCCTGTACTATTCTCACATCCAATAGTACCTGCCAAAGCCATATTATTGCGCTCTATCATTATATCAAAATCAGCACAAGACTCATACAATACCAAAGAAACAGTCACCCCATCAGAGGAAGGAGAGGAAATATAATTCATGTCTTGCCACATAATAATGTATACTCTATTAGGTGCTTCTCCATAAGTTAATCGCAAAAAACTATAAGAAGCCGTTCTTGTTAGGTCATCCCAAAAGGCATAAATAGCATTGTTAGGCCCAACTGTAGAAGGTAAACTTGTATTAGCTCCAAAGCTTTGAGTAGCTAAGTTATCAAAAGTGATATAACCATTTTCACTCATGTGATAACCAGTAACCTTTTGACCATAAAAATACCAATCAAAAGGCAAATCATACCATTGGGACAAATTTGAGTTATTTGACCATACATTATTATCAAATATAAAATCATATGCTCCAGAGAAAAATTCGGAATCATCTCTTCCTCCTGTTGAAGTGTGTATATGGTAATTTTGGGCGACTACAACACTACAAAAAGCTATAAATGTGAATATAGTTATCAATCTTTTCATAATTGGTTGGTTTAAATGATAATGAAGAAACGAAGAATAGAAGCTCATCTAAATATAGTCAACTATAATGAGTTCTTCATCCAGTTTTCATCTAAATCACTCAAAAACTATAGTCTATTAAAATTATCACTCTCTTACACTCCCTCAGCTAAAAATCTGATTATCAACACAACAAACAAGAATCACTACCTAAAATCACCACCACACATTGATAACTATCATCAATCAAAGTGACCCAAGTCAATAGCTTTAAGCTATCAAGTTTGTAGTTTTGGCCCATAATCATAATAGATTAATCAACCAAAACACACAATCATGATTAAAAACGCAGTATTATCCCTAATTCTACTATTAGCCTTCACAGGTATTTCTTTTGCGCAAGCTCCTGAAGCAATCAACTATCAAGCAGTAGCACGCAACGGTTCTGGTTTATTGCTAGGCAACCAAAACCTAACCCTAAGAGTAGGCATTTATTCGGGTTCAGGTGGTGCCACTAAAGTATACGAAGAAACACATACAATTACCACTAATCAATTTGGCCTTTTCTCTATCAAGATAGGAAAAGGGACTGTAACGTCTGGTACATTTTCCACAATTGGATGGGAGTCTGCAGAGCATCACTTACAGGTAGAAGCTGATGATGGTTCTGGTTATGTAAATTTGGGTATGAATCAGTTCATAACCGTTCCATATGCATTACATGCAAAGACTGCATTGAAAGTCACTAATATGGCACTAAATGAGCTTTCTGATGTATCTACAATTTCGCCTAACAGTAACGATGTCTTAGCTTGGACTGGTGCTGCATGGGCTCCTAAAACTATAGCTTCTAGTCCGTGGACTATCGCAGGAAACAATATTTACTATCCAAATGGTTATGTAGGTATCGGGACAACCACCCCTACTGTAGGTTTAGATATTGAAAGTGCTGCTGGCTATGGTTCTGCTGTAGCGCTTAAAAATACTGGAGGTGGTCTAGAATGGCGCCTAACTTCTTGGACAGATGGAACTTTTCGTTTAGTAAAAACAAGTGGAACAACCTTTAGCGCTATGGTTATAGAGCCTACAGACGGCCATATAGGAATAGGTACTGCTACTCCTGACCAACCACTGCATGTACATACTAACTCTGGAATTAGTTATATCCGTGTATCAGATAATACTTCAGGTCCAACTTCTGGATTGCGTATGGGACTAAGTGGTTCTGGTAATGCTTATATTATCAATGACATGGCTGCCAAGTCTTTAAGTTTGGGGACAGATGGAACTACCCGAATGAGAATTCTAGATGGAGGAAATGTTGGAATAAATGTTACTTCTCCTGCTCAAATATTGCATATTAGACAAAACGCCGCAAACAAAGGTTTAAGAATACAACATCAGTCTACTACAGATTACTGGGAAAATGGAACAGGAACAACTACCAAAAATTATAAATTCTATTATAATAACTTATTTAGAGCAGATATTTCTGCTACAGATGGAGCTTATACACAATCATCTGACCGTAGATTGAAAAAAGATATTGTTTATATGGGTTCTGTTTTGAATAAGATCACACAATTGAAACCTGCTACTTATCATTATATAGATAATAGCAAAGATGCTCCTCGCTCTACAGGTTTTGTAGCTCAAGAGGTAGAACCAATATTCCCTAACTTAGTACGTGATACAGACGAAGGATTCAAAGGGCTTGTTTATGATGGATTTGCAGTTATTTCGATCAAAGCTATCCAAGAGTTGAACGAAAAAATGGAAGGCATGCAAAAAGAGTTGGATGAACTGAAAGCCTTGAAAAAAGAAGTAGCAGAATTGAAAGCACTAATCCAACAAAAATAATCAACTATGAAGCATATATTTAAAATAACCTTAGTGCTCTTTCTGCTATCTAATGTAGCATGGGGGCAGATAAACAAAGACCGAGATGTCATAGGTAGTGCTGGCAATTATAGCTCTACTCCTACTCTACAAGTTGCTTGGACTGTTGGTGAGGTAGCTGTGACAACTGAAACTAGTGGAAATCTTATAGTAACTCAAGGTTTTCAGCAAGAATACATAGGTGTTAGCGCTGTTTCTAATCTTGAATTTGCAGGAGAAATTAATGTCTTTCCTAATCCAGTAGCAGATGTACTGAATTTTAGAATAGAAGTAGAAAAAAATGTAGAAATGGTAGGCGAACTGTTTGATGCAACAGGTAAGAAGGTCTATGAAATAGCTTCTTTTGAAGTCTATGACCAGTATCAAGATCAGATCAACTTTAGTGATCTACCTGCAGGAAATTGGTTCCTCCGTTTTGTAGATAAGACTAATAATACCGAAAAAACCTTTACTATTGTAAAGGCCCGATAAATACGTTATAGTTATATAATAGTGCGTGCATTTTTAACTTTATCAAGCTAAAAACAACAGTAAACTTTTCTAACATATTGATAACCAAGTCTTACACAAACAACCCTTAGTTTTATATACATTTAATTATCAATCTATTAGAAAAACTTCACGCACTAATGTTATAGTAATTTGTAATCCTGTTAGGTCAGCTTCAGCAATGAGGTTGACCTTTTTATTTTAATGCGCCTTTTACTAATGGCATTGCATCTATGAAAGTAGATTAGTATATTATACAGAATTCAAATAAACGTCTACTTATGTCCCTCAAAAAAAAATTATACTTAAGCCTTTTATTTAGCTTAACTATATACGTACTTAAATCCCAAAATATGCCCAGTCCTGACATTCAACTGCTAGAAAACTTACTAGAAGCCTATCTATACAAGCCCAACAGCAAACAAAGCTTTGTGATGGTTCGAGTAAAAAAGAGTGATGCTTGGGCCTATCAATCAATGGTAAAGCGTTGGGGTTGGCTCAATGAGTCCAAAACAACTGTCTATTTTACAGATGGAGAGTCTATAGAAGTTTCTAATTGTGATACTCTAGCAGTTTTAGATTTCGATAGGTATTGCAAAGGCCGAACACTAGCTGAAAATACTAGCGATTTGATGGATTTAGAAGCGATTGGAGTTTTTCCACCTTCTGATTTAGTGCTAGCTGCTTGGTGGCATGCTTTAGATAACACCAAAATGGCTCAACTTTTATTAGCAAAAGAACGAGAAGGTTTAAGGGAAGATGCCAATGACCAAGATATGTTATCTGCCCTAAAAGGGCAACTTGCTTGGTCAGCCTATGCAGGAATGATCCACAATTATATGATTAATAAGGATACAGAAGCTTATGCTCATGGGCAACGATTTCAAAAATTATACAACAACTACCAAAAAGATTATCCACAGGCTAAGGCTATTTTGCAAGAATTGGAACGAAGAAAAACAACAGGTAAATTTAATAGTAAAGCCCAACCCCAAGCTCCTGATGTGGCAAAAGATTGGCTTATTGACCTAAAAATCGATTATCTGATAGATGCTCTAGACGAAATAGATGTCCGACAAGCTGGTCAACCGGGTGGTGTACCTCTTGGTGAAGATTGGCGAGTGCAAGCTTTGATTGCTATTGGTGATACTGCAGTACCTAAACTTATCGATGTTATAGAAAACGATAAGCGTTTCACTCGTTCTGTTCACTTTTGGAGAGATTTTTCGCGCTACAGAACAGTACTTAATGTAAAAGAAGCTGCACTAACGGCTATAATGTCGATATGGCAAGATCCTATTTTCAAGCCTGTAGCTACTGGCGATAATTTCACATCTAGAGGAGAGGCGCAGGCAAAAGCATTGGCCACGCAATTACGAGAACAACGCAAAAAATATGTTGGGAAGACTTTAGATTTTCGAAAAATGGAGGTGCTTCAAGATCCTAAAGAAAAAATGAGCGATAGAAGACGAGCTGCTGAAGATTTAGCCAATTTTGGTTATCGTAGAGTAATAGGGACAACGGTGTGGAGTGGCAATTGGACAAAACGCTATGATGGTAAGAATCCTTTGATAGAAAAATGGAAAAGCCCTACAGTAGCTGAAGCAATTTGGGCAACTATGCTAGAAGATCTTCGGGAGTTTGATGAGGGGGAGGATTTTATGTATAAGGAAGCTAGAAGAGAAAGCAGACAACAGCACTACCTATCTTGTTTTATGGAATTAGGTGATGATCGTATCTTACCTAAATTGCGGAAAGACTATGCTCAAACAATTAAGGTTTATGAATGGAGACAATTGGCCTATACTTGCTATTGGTTGGGTGATACTACTCTATGGGATGACTATTGTACACGTTTGCAACAAGATAAAATAGAACTTCCCAAAATAGAATATAGTAATGGCAGTATTTCGCACAGCAATCCTGCTCGACAACCTGGCAATAAGGAGTTGAGAGGGATTTTGAGTTGCCTAACAACTATTAATAATCCTATCAGCAAAAAGACTTATCAAAAAATAACCTCTAGTGGACATTCTTACTATCCTTGGATAGAAAAACGATTGCTTCAACTTACTGGAGGCTATGATGATGATGGTAACATGAAGGAGATTTGGTACAATAAAGATTTCTGTCTAGATATTTACAAAAAGAACCTTGACAATACTAATAACAGCGACATACAACTCAAATATTATGTGGGTAGCGGTATTACAAGTATTATGGACTGGGGTGGACAATCTAGCTTTAGGTTGCATGAGTTGTGGGATACTTCTGATTATTGCAATGGTGAAGATGTGACCTTACGTGCTCGAAACTGTGATATGGCTGCTAGCAAACTCTATCAACTCATATTTGGGATACCTGCTTGCCATGTTCACCTAAAAGATAAGGATGAACGTATAGCTAGGCAAAAAGCATTTTTAGATCGGTTCAAAACCTTTAGGAGATTGACTTCTAAGGAATATAACACTGTCAATGAATTGTATGCAGGTGTTCGGTATCTTCCTGTTATCCCGACTCTAAATCGACCTGCTACAGCAGAAGATGTAAAAGGAGGAAAAGCCTTGTTTGAACTAAAAGGGAAAGGAAGTTTAGCAGATATTCAGCTGCCTGCTACAGCTATCCAGAAAAAGGATAAGGGCATGGAAAAACCCTTACGTATATATATATTACAAGCCGAAAAAAATCATAAAGGTAAGTTGGTGTATGGTACACTAACAGAGGATGGACCTAAGATATTTAAAGAGGGCGATTTAATCAATATTAAACACCTCCCTAAAGAATAAATAAACTCTACAATCATGCAAAATTTTAATATTCTATTCTGTTTTTTATTAGCACTTCAAGCAACGACACTCAGTGCTCAGATGAATGATGAGGAATGCAAAAAAGCTTTGGAAGAAGCAAACAAAACACGTTTGTATGCTCAAGAAGCGATTAGACATTGTAAGATAAATGCAGAAGAGGCTAAAATGCACCTTGAAAAAGCTCGCTATGAGCTTGCAAAATCAAGACATGAACTGGTCAAGGCTAAACGATTCCAGATATTGATGAGAGCACAAGCTATTGCTGCAAAATCTAACTATATGATGGAGGCTAGCGCTAAAGGTTTTTTAGCTCAAATAGCCTATCAACTGCACAATAAAGCTAATGGAACGCCATATAGTGCATACATCTACGAACCACTTATAAAGACCTTATCTTTGCTACAGATAGAAAATAAAAACCCTGACTTCAATATGTTACCACATATGCCTCTTGGTGTAAGGCGGCTTGGGCGTATACGTGGTTTGGCTATAACTACAATTGGCGAATACTGCTACTCTATAGAGGAAGGAGGCCATCTTTTGAAACACAAAATCAGACAATATAATACACCTAAAGAACGGAACGAAAAACAAAATTTGCCTGAAATTTTATCTAAAAAGAACTATGCAATCCACTCGTTAGCGCTAAGTCCTCAAAAAAATATTTTAGCTTATGCTAATGACAGAGGTCTCCTTAATTTTTATGATCTTGAAAAAAATGAAGTGTTCCTAACAATAACCTCACATAACCAGAAACGTATTTGGGATTTTGAATTTGCAACAAACGGTGATGCAGTTATATTGGCAACAGAAGAAAATGATAAATCTACTAGTATTAACTACAATAGCTTTGATGGCAAAAAGACTACATTGGTAGCCAAAACAGAAATTCCTATAAAAACAATTGCGCGCTCTGCTGACGGACATTATATTGCAGGAATTGGCGCCTCTCCTAAAATTTGTATTTGGGATAGCAAAACAGGTGAACAAATATACACCTTAGAAGATATAGACTATCCTCAATCCCCTACAGCTCTTGCATTTGATCCACTTGGCCGTTTTTTGGCTGTAGGTTATCAAGATGGAGCCTTAATGATTTGGGATTTGGAAGAAGCTCAGTTAGATAAAATTCCAGAGCGGAGGTATCTGCACAAAGCTTCTATATCTAGCTTGGCTTTTGACCAGCAAGGGCAACGTTTGATTGCAGGTAGTTTGGACAAAAGTGCTACCATTTGGACTATCCGATTAAAAAAGTTAGATACTATTGAATATCCTTTTTTACATCCAGAATTTCTGCCGATTCGATTGCCCAAACATGATAATTGGATTACAGCAGTAGCCTTTAACAGTCTTGGAAGCAAGGCCTATACAGGCTGTTCTGATGGTTCTATTCGGTTTTGGGAGACTCATCCTGACACCTATGCCAAGCAACTCTGCAAGTTTTTGTCTATAGATATGACCAAAAATATTTGGGAACGTTTTATAGGCACAGATGACCCTGAAAAATTAGAACTGTATATCAATACACCTGATGGAAAATTAACTCCTGAGAATTGCTGTAATTAATTTAGGGTTTTAGGGGAGCTTGTTTGAGCTCCTCTATACGTCCTGTTTGCTTTATCCACTTAACCACTCCATACTCCTTATGTAACCAAATTTTAGCTTCATAAGTTTTTGTAGGCCAAGTAACCGTTTTGTCAATCAACAAACATTCTACTTCTCCTAAGTAAGTTGTCTCCAACTTAACATTTCTAAAGCCTGTTAGTACTGTTTTCTTCTCTTCTTCACTCCATTCTATTTTGGTATCTTGCTTCACCTTTTGAGGAATTTGAATATTAAAATCTACTAATTTTAACTTAGCTAAGTCTTTTTTCCAAAAAATTTCGGCAACGCTCATATTTGATCCCTCAAACAAAAAGGCTCCGAATAGAAAGTTACTAGATCCAATTATAGGGTTAGCATCTCCTAGTTCTTTTTCTTCAATGGAATAATAAACTTTTTCACCCTCCACTAGATGTGTCTTATATAGCAACCTTTTAGTCTCTTTTAATTTATTAAACTCACAGTCATAAATATAGGTAGCTCCTTCTATAGGCTTTAGATATTCGACAAGCTTAAAACTGCTTTTAGAGGATTGGGTGATTTGCTTAGAGTTTGAGCAAGATTGGAAAAACATGGTTGATAATAACAATAAGAAGTATTGAATTTTCATAGTCGTTTGGGATATTAAAGGTTATGCAAGTATTATTTGTAAGAGTTAAATTGTTCTTTTAAAAGAAATCATCGTTAAAGAACCTGATCCCATAGCTAAGGCTATGACACAGAACCTTCGCCTTGATTTTTTTT
>JAAEPD010000557.1 GCA_024222455.1 Aureispira sp. | reverse complement strand
GTGCGGTCTTCCTTATCTTTAATATACTTTTTATAATACATATGCCTTTCGTTTTTGGTGTCCTAACCTAAATTTCGAAAGGCTTTTTCTTTTTTCCAAATAAAATGAGCCATCTCTTACTTAAGGGATGACTCATGTTTCAGTTTATCTTGCTTATGCTTTTTGTCTAAACTTATTGATTGCGTTGACAGTAAAATCAGATAAGACTAATCGGCCACTCATTGCTGCACGCTCTGCCAAAAGGCTAGACCAATCATCTGTTCCTTTCCAAAACGCTTTTTTCAAGAGCCCCAATGCTTCTGGATTAGATTTAGCTAGTTGAGCAGCTAATTCATCAATTGCTTTATCCATTTCTTCAACAGAGTCAAATACATCTGCATACAAACCTCTATCTTCTGCCCATGAAGCAGGATACCAAGTTGTTGCATCTAATGCCATCTGAGAAAATGCCGAAACACCTACCTTACGCTCTACTACAGGTCCTATAACAAAAGGTCCTATTCCGATAGCCAACTCACTCAACTTAACTGCAGCATACTTAGTAGCAAAACAGTAATCAGTAGCAGCGGCTACTCCTACTCCTCCTCCTACAGCTTTACCTTGCACACGTCCTATGATTATCTTAGCACAGGTGCGACAAGCATTAATCACATTGGCAAACCCACTAAAAAAGACTTTACCTGTATCCAAATCTTTAATAGAAAGCAGCTCGTCAAAACTAGCTCCTGCACAAAAAGTGCGATCACCTCCACTCTTCAAAACAATTACAACAACTTCATCTTTATTGCCAACTGTCGTAATTTCATTAGCTAATTTAGCCAACAACTTCCCTGGCAAAGAATTGTGCGAAGGGTGAAAAAAAGTAATGGTGGCTACCCCATTTTCTATGACTGTATCTACTGATCCTAATTGTGTTTTATCTTCCATTTGTTATTATTAATAAGTTATAATATATATATAGAACACAGATAACGCAAATTTAGCGAATATCCACAGATTTTTTATTAGAAAATATTTTCCTAGCAAACTGAGGTTTTTTCCCAAAGTTTAAAAGCAATCCAACTTCTATATCTGTAGCTTTCAAATAGTTGATTAGTTGGTATTCATGTTCTTCTCTTAATGCTTCTGCTGCCTTTAATTCAAGAATCACTTTATTTTCGACACAAATATCTGCATAATATTGTCCTACTTTTTCACCTTCATAATGCACAACGATAGACTGTTGTTGCACACAAGATAATTTCCTTTTTTGCAATTCAATCATTAAAGCATTTTCATAGACTTTTTCCAAGAAACCATATCCTAATGCGTTATAAACCTTATAAAAAGCACTAATAATTTCTTTAGTTATAGCCGCTTCTAACATATCCAATTCATTTTTTGCGGAAATTCGTTAAATCTGTGTTATCTGCGTTCCAATAAATGTCTAAACTACCTCACCACTCTGATCCAACTTCTTCACCATTGTCAAAATAGTTGCTAGAGCAACAGTTTCGCCAGTTTCGTCATAGACATCCACTAAGAATTTAACGATACCTTTAGCAATATCATCCTCACTTTTCTTTTCTTGGTCAATTTTTTCCTTGACAGTGAATCGGACACCAATCGTCATACCTGGATATACAGGTTTAATAAATCGACATTCATCCAAACCATAATTCAAAAGAACTGGACCTTTTTTAGCTTCTACAAACAGGCCTGCGGCTTTAGCCAACACCCAATATCCATGAGCTACACGACCTTCAAAAATAGTCCCCTCTAAAGAAGTCTCATCAGTGTGTGCATAAAAATGATCACCACTCACATTCGCAAAGTTGACAATATCTGCAACAGTAGTCGTATGTTTAGCAGTTATCCAAGTTTCACTCACCTTTAGCTCCTCAAAATGCTTACGGAAGGGATGTACCAAATCTTCTATATAATCTGCGCCATATTGGTAAACACCAGTTATATTAGTAATCGTAGTAGGTGTACCTTGAATAGCTGTACGCTGCAAATAATGCATTACTCCACGTTTTCCCCCCATCTCTTCACCACCACCAGCACGACCAGGACCACCATGCGATAACATCGGCATAGGAGAACCATGTCCTGTACTCTCCTTGGCAGAATCACGATTCAAGACTAAAATACGACCATGATGTGTTGATGCACCTAAAACATATTCTCTAGCCAACTGATCGTCATTAGTAGCTATAGAGCAAACTAAAGAACCTTTACCCATTTGGGCTATTTCTACAGCTTCATCTAAGTTTTTGTAAGGTATAATAGTGCTTACAGGACCAAAAGCTTCCTCATTGTGTACAGCTACTTTATTGAACGGATCATCATTAACCATAAGGATAGGCTCCATAAATGCACCTTTTTCTCTATCAGCTCCTACTACCTCAAAACTAGACTCCAGGCTACCATAAACGATCTGATTTTCAGCAGCTAACTTACGCACCTGTTTTCTCACCTCTTCCAATTGTTCCTTACCAGCCAAAGCTCCCATACGTACCCCCTCTACTTGAGGGTCGCCAATAGTTGTTTTTTTCAACTGAGCACTTAAGGCCAACTGTACATCTTCTACCAAATTTTCAGGCACCACAATACGACGAATAGCAGTACATTTTTGACCACATTTTACTGTCATTTCCTTACGAACCTCTTTGATAAAGAGATCAAATTCAGGAGTACCTGGCACTGCATCTTCACCCAATACAGAACAGTTTAACGAATCTGCCTCCATATTGAAAGTCACTGCATTGTTAATAATATTAGGGTGACTCTTGAGCATGCGACCTACATGTGCAGATCCCGTGAACGTGACTACATCTTGTGAGTTGACATGTTCCAAAACACCAATACCTGAACCACAAACCAATTGTAAAGCGCCTTCTGGTAAAATTCCTGAGGCAATAATATCTCGCACCATTGCTTCCGTTAGGTAAGAAGTCTGTTCTGCTGGCTTCACTATTGCTGGCATTCCTGCCAATAGATTGACAGACAGTTTTTCGAGCATTCCCCATATCGGGAAGTTAAACGCATTGATATGTACTGCAACTCCCCGTTTAGGTGCCATAATATGATGCCCAACAAAGGTCCCTTGCTTAGATAAGCCAACAGTATCTCCATCTACATAAAATACAGAATTAGGAAACTGCTTGCGCAAACTTGCATAAGCGAACAGCGTTCCAATACCTCCATCAATATCAATCCAGCTATCTACCTTAGTAGCTCCAGACCAATAACTGATTGGATAATATTTTTTACGAATTTTTTGTAAGTACAAAGCTAGCTTCTTGAGCATTAGACCACGCTCATAAAAAGTCATCTTGCGAAGTGCTTTGTTTCCCACTTTTCGACCATAATCGAGTGCTTCTCCAAACTCAAAACCATCACCATTTACAGTACCAATCAAGTCTCCTGTAATAGAGTTGTACTGTGCAATACCTTCTCCACTATGTGGCGTCCAGTTGCCCATAATGTAGTTTTCAATATTCTTTGCCATGTTGTTATATTTTGTTTTAAGAACAAGTGTTCGCTTTTTCAAGTCTGCGCAAGATAAGAAAAAGTTCTATTCTTCCATAGGTAGAACACTATCAATAACATCATCAAAATCATCTACTGTAATAGGCAAATTTGCGACTAAAAATAAAATTAGTATATAAGGTATAATACCTGCTATTAGAGCCCCCAACAAGACATACAAACATTCTAGTATAAATCCTCCTATAATGAATCGACTATATAAACCTATTGTTACTACTAATAACAAGAGCAACAATACTAATGCTAGTGATATTTTAGACTCACCGTTATAGAGCATTTGCAGATTAGTCAAACTAAGAATACCTTGTATTAAAACAACAATACCAATTACAGCTAAAAAAGGGTTAGTTGCAGCGGTTAGGTAAAGTTCAAAAAAAGATATTAAGGTTGAAATATCCTCTGCAAATACTATAGTTAAAAATACTCTTTTCAAAGCTATGTTTATAATAGCAGTTGAAAGCCCTGCACCTAAACTCAGCAATAAACCTATTACAATCATTATGACAGGTCCAGAAAGAACAATCAATAGTTGTTTTATAAAATTTTGCCCTCGATAGTCAGTAGATTTCCATTCATGGTTAGGATCCTCATCTAGCGCTATAACTCCAGCCATATCAATGGAACTAGAAATAGGTAATACTCCAAATTCGATACTAATTCCTTTGACTTTTTTTTCCATAAACTTACCCAATCCATAACTAATCCTATTTATGGTTACTCCTCCTATAGTAGTAGGGAGTACAAATGATACTACAAATAAAAAATTAGCTATAGCAAAACCTACACCTATCCAAATAGAAACATTCTCTATCATCAATTATATTTTTTCACTAAAAAATAACTTTAACATACTAAAAATAAAAGCGACATAACCTACTTGAGGTTATATCGCTATATCATTTTATCATTAATTATAGACTCTACTCTATACAGCCAAAACTATCTCGAAGCTGCCCTGCCCCATATTTATCTAGTTCTATATCAAAATTATTGTTTTTCATAGCTACTCGAATATCTGTAATACGATGTGTCTTCAGTGTTTTAATATCACTAGCATCTAGGACAAAATCAGAGGCATATCTAAACTCTACCTTTTCTCGCTGATTGTTCATCAATCTAGCTAGTGGTAGTTCTAGACGTTCATTATTATCTAACAATAAGATTAGTTTACTTCCTTCTTCAGACTCTCCATCCTTGAAAGTAGGTGTCATGACCATTGTAACTGGGAATTTGAGTACAAAAAATTTATCGCCATCCAAATTGCGTAGTTGAGCCATAACTTTAGGCAGGTCTAAAGCTTTTTTTCTTTTGACTTTTCGAGCAATGATAATGGGGTTAGTCAATTGTTCTATAGTCCCATCAAATTTATCTTCTTTATCTACTTCATAATCACACTCTTGAGCAGATACATTTAGAGCAAAAAGCCCTAGTAATCCTAATAACAATAGATATCTCATATTTAGCCGATTTTAAGGTTTATCAAATAGAAGGAAATTGATTAAGAGTGATATCATATTTCTTGCCAAAGATAATTAGCTTTAGATATAATTTGAACATCTTGAAACTTATACTAATTGTTAATATAAAACATGTTCTTATTTCAAATTAGAATTTCTACATTTGTGCAAACAAAAATTCACTATAATGATTCTATCGGATAAAGAAATTCTAAAAAGCATTGAAACTGGCGAAATCGTCATTCAACCATACACACCTAGTTGCCTAGGAACTAACTCTTATGATGTACACCTTAGCAAACATTTGGCTATGTATGATAGTCAAGTATTGGATGCTAAAAAGCATAATACAGTTAGCCATTTTGAGATTCCAGAAGAAGGTTTTGTATTGCATCCTAATACACTATACTTAGGGGTAACAGAAGAATATACAGAGACACACAATTCTGTACCTTTTTTGGAAGGCAAATCAAGTGTAGGTCGTTTGGGTATAGATATTCATGCTACAGCAGGGAAAGGAGATGTTGGATTTTGCAATAGTTGGACATTAGAAATATCAGTAACACAACCTGTACGGGTTTATGCAGGCATGCCTATTGGTCAGCTGATTTACTTCCAAGTTTATGGCGATATTCAGAATTATTATAATAAAAAGAAAAATGCCAAATACACTGAACGAACAATCTATCCTGTAGAATCTATGATGTGGAAAAACAAGTTTTAGGGTTATTTAGTTACTGATGTTACGCAAAAGATGGATTAGCCATTTTTAATGTATTAAGTTCATTGAAAGCTGCTTTATTAGCAGCAAGGTAAATTTTAGACTTCATTGCAAAATGATTAAGTTGATGGACAAACTTTAGTTTTTCCAACTT
>JAAEPD010000556.1 GCA_024222455.1 Aureispira sp. | reverse complement strand
TCACCTCAAGTTTATGATTCTGATTCCTCTTTTTTTAATCCTTACATTTTTTTATTTATAATTTTAGACATACTCTTAATGTTTATTGCCAATGATAAATTAATGATTTTTTTTTTTGAATAAATTTGAGGGGGAACAAGGATCATTTATTAGATTTTGGTTGTTAAAAATGATTTCTACAATGGACTATTGAGCAACTAAGACTAACAATAAACAATATTCCAAATAATTAAACCTTCAACATTCAAACCTTCAACATTGGTAACCAGTGACTAAATTTCTAAAAGAAATTTAGCTGCGTTTGTCCTAGAATAGGTTAAGAATTGGCTAAAGGCAGCATTTTTTTGTTAATTGTTTTTTAAAGATGTTTATCAGTCTCCTATAATATTCTATATTTGCTGACTAATTCATTAGCCTCCATTCATAATAAAAATATTATTAAGTTGTCAGATCGCTTAGTACTTATACCAACCTATAATGAAAAAGAAAATATAGAACGAATTATTCGGACTGTGTTTGCTTTAGAATTGCCATTTGATGTATTGATCATCGATGATGGTTCACCCGATGGTACAGCTGATATTGTTAAAAGTTTGCAACCAGAGTTTGATAATCGACTTTTTATAGAAGAACGAGCTGGTAAACAGGGTTTAGGAACTGCTTATATTCATGGTTTCAAATGGGCTTTAGCTCGCCACTATGAATATATTTTTGAGATGGATGCCGATTTTTCTCACCCTCCCGAAAAACTAATAGAACTTCATACTGCTTGCCAAGAAGAAGGTGTTGGTATTGCAATAGGTTCTAGATATGTAAAAGGTGGTCAATTAGTTAACTGGCCATTATCAAGAGTTATGATTTCAAGAGGGGCTTCTATCTATGTTCGAATTGTGACATGGATGCCTATTGCAGATCCTACTGCTGGTTTTGTTTGTTACAAACGTAGCTTTTTAGAAGATCTTGATTTTGATAAAATTACATTTATAGGCTATGCTTTTCAAATAGAAATGAAATTTGCAGCATGGCAACTAGGTTATAAGCTCAAAGAAGTTCCTATTACATTTAAAGATAGAACAGAAGGTACTTCCAAAATGAGTACTGCCATCTTCAATGAGGCCTTTTTTGGAGTTATCAGAATGCGATGGAAAGGTTTTTTTGATACTTACAAAGTAAAAAGCATTGAACAACCACCATCCTAATCATTACAAATACTTTTCAAATTTATATAATATATGACTTTATTTATTGTAATCGCAGCCTATGTAGGTTTACATATTGGATTGTATGGCATGTTCCAAAAAGCAGGAGAAGATGGCTGGAAAGCATTAATTCCTGTATATAGTGAAGCTATTTGGTGCAAAATTATAGGTCGTCCGATGTGGTGGTCTATATTGCTATGGATACCTGTTGTGGGTTTCTTTATTGGTGTAGGAATGTTGATTGATTTGGCTCGTTCATTCAATAAACATAGTTTTGGAGAACATGCTTTAGCTGTTATTTTTCCTTTTGTCTATATGCCAATGCTTGGTTTTTCTAAAGAGGCTACTTATACTGGAGCCGCTTGGGCTAAAATGAATGGCCTAAAAAAGCAATATAAAGTAGCTATTAAAAATAAGGACAAGGCATCTTTGAGACGTTTGGACAAAGAGAATCCTTTTCCTAAAAAAAGTGTGGCAAGAGAATGGAGCGAATCTATCATATTCGCAGTATTTGCGGCTCACTTTATTCGCATGTTTTTGATCGAAGCCTACACTATTCCAACACCATCTATGGAAGGTTCTTTATTGGTTGGTGATTTCCTTTTTGTTAGTAAGGTGCATTATGGAATGCGTGCCCCTATGACTCCTCTTTCATTTCCACTAGTCCACAATACTTTACCATTACTCTCAGCAGAATCTTATACCAAAGCTCTACAATGGAAATATCGTCGATTAGGAGGTGAACCTAGTGTTAAACGTAATGATCCTGTTGTCTTCAATTACCCAGAAGGCGATACTGTTATTAAGGGTGTTCCTTACCACAATGACTACCACAATTTGATAAAAAGAGGACATGATCGCAATCAGATATTGCAAAGACATCAAAGTCAGATAGTGACACGTCCTGTAGATAAGCGTGACCACTATATCAAACGTTGTGTAGGTATACCGGGCGATGAAATACAGGTAAAACAAGGACTCTTATATGTAAACGGAGCAGAAGCTCAACACATCACAGGTGTTCAGTATCAGCATAAACTTACTGTTAAAGCTGGCAGTCAGTTAGATGTAGCTTACATAATGGAAAACTATGCTGTATCATTTAATAACTATAATGGAATGATTGACGCTGCCAATCCTTCTATGTCTCCTGAAGTAGCTGCTCAGATCGTAAAAGATCTTCCTGCTGTAGAGAGCCTAGAACGAGTACTTTCGCCTCCTGGTCAGGCAGAAGCAGGCACTCGCCTATTCCCATACAATAATAGATTGTACCCTTGGAATAATGACAACTATGGCCCTATTCGCATCCCTAAAAAGGGGGAAACTATCCAACTTTCTATGAATAATATAGATTTGTATAGACGTATTATTGCTGCTTATGAGGGGAATAAGCTGGAGACTAAAAATGGACAAATATTTATCAATGATAAAGAAACAAATGAGTACACCCTCAAAATGAACTATTACTGGATGATGGGTGACAATAGAAATAATTCTGCAGATTCTCGCTCTTGGGGCTTTGTCCCAGAAGATCATATCGTAGGAAAACCATTGTTTGTTTGGTTATCCTTACGCAACGGAAGTATGTTTGGAGAAGGTGGTGGAGTTCGTTGGGACCGCTTATTCATGGGTGCTAGTGGCCAATAGATCTAAACTCCTAAAAAATTTAATAGAGTCCATTAATTCAAGAATTAATGGACTCTATTTTTGTCTGAACCACCCCAACTAGAATAACTAGACAAAAGACTTCCTTTCAAATGTTAAAATTTAAGATATTTCCAACGTTTTAAATATTTGCTTCGTTTGGTATAGTAGTTCAAATAATAAGGATATCGCACGATCAGTTGGATGCTGACGAAAATCAGCATCCACTGATTTTTAAATCTTGTTTTTTAGGCGTATCTTTATAATGAGCTATAATGCTTAATGGAACCCCACACCACACATTCATTAACTCATCTAAAAACTTACACGACAATGAGTAAATTATCTGTATTGATAGGCGCTATGTCTGTTATGTTCTTATTTTCAAGCTGCATAAAGGACAAATGTTCACGTGTGATGACCTACACCAAATATGAGCCTATTTATGTCTCTTATGATGATGTTCGTCAACCTATCGAAGTAGAAGGAGCTAGAACAATTAAAAATCCTGGCAAAATCTACGTTTATGACAATTATATCTACATTAATGAACGAGACAAAGGGGTTCATATTATAGATAACAGCAATGCTAGCAACCCTCAAAACATTGGTTTCATCAATATTCCTGGAAACTTGGATATTGCAGTAAAAAACAATGTAATGTATGCTGACAATTACATGGACTTAGTCGCACTTAATCTTAATTCTCCTACAAAAGTGCAAATGCTTAAACGTGTAGAAAATGTATTCCCAACATTTGGCGAAGATCCAGAATTAGGTATATTGGTTCGCTACAATGAAGAAGAAGTTACAGAAGATGTACAATGTAGCGAAACATGGAGAATAGAACAAGAACAAATGTGGGGGCCACAATTTAACAGTGCAGATGTGACAACTATGGCAAGTACTACAGGTGGTAATGCAAATGCTGCTGGTGCTGGTACTGCTGGTCGTGAATCTGGAGGTGGCTTAGGTGGTTCTATGGCACGTTTTAGCATCTACCGTGATTACCTATACACTGTTGACAATCAACAACTACATGTCTTTAACATAGCTGCATTAGACGACCCTACTCAGCTAAACACTGTTAGTTTAGGTTGGGGAATTGAAACCATCATGCCTTATCAAGATAAGCTTTTTGTAGGTACAAACACTGGTGTATTGATCTATAACAATCAAGTACCAACTAATCCTACCTATATCAGTCAATTCAACCACGCATCTTCATGTGATCCTGTATTTATCGAAAATGATTTTGCTTATGTTACCTTGCGTAGTGGCACTCGTTGCGAAGGTTTCTCTAATCAATTAGATATCTTGGATGTTGCAGATGTATTCAACCCAACATTAGTAAAAACTTATGAGATGACTAATCCTCATGGATTAAGTGTAAACGACAACATCATGTACCTATGTGATGGGGACGATGGCTTGAAAGTTTATGATGTAACAGACAAAATGAATGTGGACAAAAATCAACTTTTCCACGATGCCAACAAACCGACCTATGATGTAATTGTAACTCCTACTCGCAATTTACTTTTAGTAATTGGTGATGATGGTTTGTATCAGTATGATCGTAGCAATCCAAACAGTCTAATACAGTTAAGTCATATTCCTGTAGAGAAATAATTCAGCTAAGTTAATAATATATTCAATGCCAGACTTGTATGCTTACAAGGCCAAGTCTGGCATTTTTATGACTAAAATTAAGCTTTTATGATGCAAAAATGGTTCATTTTATTGCTAAGTATTGTTTGCTTCACAGTAACTAACATCCAGGCTCAAAATAGCCCAAAAGAAGATGTTATTTATCTGAAGAATGGTAGTATTATTAGGGGGCAAATACTAGAATATCAACCAGAAGGAAATATCAAAGTAGAGATTCAAGGTGGTAGTATTTTGGTCTATAAGACCAGTGAGGTCATCAAGGTTGTAAAAGAACCTATGAAAAACCCTCCTAGTCATCAATACTATATAAGAGAAAAAAAACCTCCAATACTTAAAACTAAAGGAATGTACCATTATCTAGGTGGTGGCATTTTATTTGGAGTAAGTGATTGGGGTGGACCATCAATAGGACTTTCGCTCTTTTATGCCGGAGGTTATCAGATTAATAATTATATCGCTGTTGGTGGAGGAATAGAGTTTATTACGCTGTTCAATCAATACAATTTTGTTCCTATATTTGCTGATATTCGGGGCTATCTTCTCAAAAAACCTACTTCTATTTATTATAGCTTAGGAATTGGATACAACCTTGCACTCAAATCTCAATCTTGGCAATGGAATATTACAACTAAAGCAGAAGGTGGCATATATGCTCGACCTGCAATTGGCATACGCGCAGGTTCTCGAAAGCGCACCAATTTCATGATTGATTTTGGCTTCAATATAATGAGTGCTAATTATCATTATGAAGATTGGAATGGCAACCCTGTTATTGAAAAACGTATATTTTATAGACCTAATATTCGTTGTGGGGTTTTATTCTAAGGCATAGAATATTTGAAATTATATATAAGGAAATTGAGTTTGGACAGTTAAGTTCAAACTCTTTTTCATATATAATGAACTCTTCCTCCCTTCTAAGGTGTTCTACCTTTTTTACATCCAAAATCTTATACATTATGATTGGAGCTATAGCTGGTGATATAATAGGTTCTGTACATGAACGTGCAAACATCAAACAACTCGATTTTCAACTCTTCCAAAAAAATAGCAGCTTTACAGATGATACTGCCCTAACTTTGGCTATTGCTGATGCAATTCTAAACGAAAAGCCCTATGCACTTATGGTTCATAACTATGGAAATACTTATAGTAAAAGAGGCTATGGTGGCATGTTTCGGAAATGGCTAAAAACACCTTTGGATCAAATAGAGCCTTACAATAGCTTTGGTAATGGTTCGGCTATGCGAGTAAGTCCTGTGGCTTGGGCATTCAAAACTATAGATAGAGTACTTGAAGAGGCTCGCAGAACGGCTATTATTACGCATAATCATCCAGAAGGAGTCAAAGGTGCTCAAGCAATTGCTGCTGCTATACATTTAGCACATATTGGTAAAGACAAAAAGGTGATTAAAAATTATATTCAAAAACAATTCGATTATGATTTAGATCGAACAGTAGAACAGATTCGCCCTAAATATAAATTTGATGTCACTTGTCAAGGCTCTGTCCCCGAATCCATTATTGCCTTTTTAGATTCTGACAACTTAGAACATGCTATTCGTTTGGGTATTTCTTTAGGCGGCGATGCTGATACAATTGCGTGTATGGCAGGCGCTATAGCTCAAGCTTATTACAAAGAAATTCCAATGGTCATTTATAATAAGGTGAAAGAGATTTTAGGTGCAGATCTTTGGAGATTGGTCAAACAGTTTGAAGAAATATACAAGATAAACTACAAACTATTGGCTTAATAAAGTAATCAAAATCCTTCATTTTGCTATCTTTATTTTTGTAATAATTTACCCTAATCTAAAAATCCCCTAAAATGAAAATCTATAGTTGTATTATTCTAAGTTTACTTCATATTTCGATCTCCAATGCACAAATACACTCTAGTCAACCTGCAGGAGGTGGAGAACATCTGTTTCAAAACAATGGTCAATGTGTTAGCCCTCTCAAAAGAGCTGAAATAAAGACAACATTAAATCAAAATCGAACTACTCTCTACAAAACAGGACAGCTTCAGAATAATACTCGAAGTTCGGTCAAATACGAATGGCCTCTAAGGCAAGCATCAGGATTCAATTACAATAACTATTATGGTATTTCTAATTATGTAGACCACAACGCTAATGTTCCTAATCTGCTGTCTGACTATAATTGTGGAGATAGAACCTATGATTTAGCTTCTGGATATAATCATAAAGGTACAGATATTTATCTATGGCCTTTCAAGTGGCACATGTACCAAAATAACCAAGTAGAGGTTATTGCAGCAGCAGCTGGTATCATCGTAGGAAAAGATGACGGCAACACTGATACCAACTGTGATTTTAGTAACCCTAATTGGAACGCAGTTTACATCCAACATTCCGATAATTCTACAACTTGGTATGGACATCTAAAAAATGGCTCACTTACCAGTAAGTCTGTGGGTGCAGCTGTGGCACAAGGCGAATATTTAGGTACAGTAGCTAGCTCTGGTAGCTCTACAGGCCCTCATCTTCATTTTGAGGTTTATGATACACTTGGCAATCTTGTTGACCCTTATAGTGGCACTTGCAACAACATGAATAGTAACTCTATTTGGAATAATCAACCTTCCTATTATCAATCTAGGATTAATACAATTATGACTCATTTTGCAGCACCTCAGTTCAACACATGTCCTATGCCTGCTACAGTCAATGATACGAATTGTTTTTCACCCAACAGTACAATATATTTTGCAGCTTATTTTCAAGATCAACTAACTAACCAAACAGCTCAGTATAAAGTGCTTGAACCGAATGGTACTGTTTTTAGCTCTTGGAATCAATCTCCCTCTCAATATTATAGTAGTTCTTATTGGTATTGGAATAGGTTTCTTAATTCCAGTGCACCTTTAGGTCAATGGACCTATCAAGTTGTGTTTGAAGGAGATACAATCCAACATCATTTTGATGTAGTCAACAACTGTGCAACAATTGTTTCTGCGCCTCAGGCATTAGAAAAAAAAGAACGAGAGCTCAATCTATTCCCTAATCCAGCAAATACACAGATAACCATCCAATCTAATCAAGATTTTGATATAATTGACCAAATAAAAGTGACAAATATTGCTGGACAAACTGTTCTAAATCACAAAAACATCTATGGCGATGGCAATAATATTGTACTAGATATCAGTGTTCTACAAGAAGGTCTTTATTTTTTAGAGATTCGAGAAAAAGAACAGCAATATCAAAAGAAATTCTTGGTAGTTCATTAGCTTAAAACTAAGTAAAAAGGTGCTCAAACGAAGTCTTATATTATTCTATGCGATTGTTAGTTACATACTCTTTCTGATAGCAAATTTATACTTTGAATGCTTTTTAGGGAATATTTACATCCAAAACTCTTTGGACAGTAGCCCTAAAACAGATTGGAGTACAGCTTTAGCTATCAATATAGGGTTAATACTTTTGTTTAGCATTCCACACAGCTTGATGGCACGCCAAAGCTTCAAGAATATCTATGTTCGCTTTTTTCCAAAATCGACGGAACGAACTACCTATATATTGGTAGCTGCTATTTTTTTAGTTCTACTTACTTATTTTTGGCAGCCTATTGGTCCCTATATTTGGAGAGTAGAATGGTCTATTGGCCGAATATTGATACATATTGTATTTGGATTGGGATTACTTATTATGCTTATCAGTACTTTTTTAATTGACCATTTTGAGCTATTTGGCATAAAACAAGCCTACTATCAATGGGCTCAAAAACCAATGCCTACCAATGAAAACTTTCAAACACCTTTTTTGTACAAATATGTACGCCATCCTATGATGACTGGTGTACTACTCAATATTTGGGCTACTCCTGATATGACAGTTGCACATCTAGTATTGGCTTTAGGTTTTTCTATTTATATTATAATAGGTACCAATATCGAAGAGAAAGATTTAGAAAAGGTTTTAGGAGAAGAATATAAAAACTATCAAAAAGAAACACCTAAATTGGTCCCTAAACTAGGGAGAAGAACTTAGCCTTATGTATTATATTTCTTAGTATTAATCTGAATTATTGTAATTTTCACTTATGAAGTTTTTTATCAATAATATCGAAAAAGCTTATTTAGCTTTTCAACAACACTATTTTGCTGAATGTATTGAACGTATACATCTAGCATTTGAGTCATTGGAACATTACAAGTTTGAGAACTTAGATAATACTCAGTTTAATGCCTTTTATGATGCTCTAGAAATGCTTGAGCTCCTTGTTCGTTTACCTATAGTAGAACAAACAGATTATATCAATACTACTCTCAAACGGTTCAAACGGAAACTAAATGCCTTCATGCTACCTAGTGGTGGTGACTTAGAAGCTTTAGCTAACCAAGTTCCCAATTTATCCAAATTAATTAATGGGTTATTTGTAGGCATTCAATACTTTCACAAAAAACAGATTAAACTCAACAGTTTTCCGCCTGTTTTGAGCTTTGAATTATCAAGAAATGGGAATATCGCCTTATATGCTTGGATTGATCGGCAACCTACAGTAAGTTCACAGCCTGTAGAGCAGTTCAAAACTGATTTTGAAGCTTTATTTAAAAAAGAACAGGCTGCTCAAAAGGATTATTTGGCACAAGCCCAAGAGCTTCTAAAAAATGGAGAAGCTCCAAAAGCGATCAAAATACTCCAACATGCTATGCGTGTGCATCCTGCAATCAAAAAAGAATGTTTTTTGCAATTGGGCAATATCCATTTCCAAGAAAACCAATATGCGGAGGCCGTAGATGCCTACATGAAAGCCTTAGTACTAGGCGTTCCTAAACAAACTATAAAAGACAAGGTCTTAACTGCTACTCAACAACTAATGAGCACTGCTAAAGACTATAAAACAATCAATCGTTGGCAAGAATTATTAGATAATTTTTTCTCCTAAACTTCTTTGTTTATGCTTAAACAAATACTTTCTATATACATTTTTCTAAGTTGCGGATTTGTTGCCTTTAGTCAACCACTTAGCCCTACTATTGACTCTATACCAATGAGTGATGGTAAAAAACTAGCTGTAGACATTTACAAACCTAATAATTGTACACAATGTCCAACTATTCTAATCCAAACACCTTATAATAGGATATACTATCGGTGGTCCTTGCCTTTAGGAATAGGAGTAGATTTAGATTCAAGTGATTATAATTTTGCAATAGTAGATTGGAGAGGTTTTTATGGCTCTGCTGCTGCTGCCACAGCTAATCCAGATCGAGGTCAAGATGGCTATGATGCTGTACAGTGGATCGCTGCTCAATCTTGGTCTGATGGGCAAATAGGAACTTGGGGCCCATCTGCATTGGGCAAAATCCAATATCAAACGGCTCAAAAACAGCCTCCAAACTTAGTCTGTGGAGTTCCTGTAGTAGCAGGTTCACAATTCGATTATCATGGTTATTACCCAGGTGGAGTATATCGAACAGAATATGTGGAGCAGTTAGATGCTTTAGGTTATGGTTTATCTACTTTGCTTAAAGCAAATCCCTTTTATAATTTCACTTGGCAATTTTTAGAAAATCAGGCCTACTACCCTGCCTCTATTGCGGTGCCTATGCTGATGATTGGTGGTTGGTATGATCATGCACCTGTTTATATGTTAGACCTGTTTGCAGGACTTCAAACTAGTTCTCCTATTACAGTAAGAAATCAGCACAAGATTTGGATAGGTCCTTGGGTCCATGGAGGAAATGGTGCAGCAAACCCAGGTACAGCTACACAAGGAGAGTTGACCTACCCTAATGCTGGTGGTATTTCAGATTCTATTGCCTTAGCATTTTTTGATTATCACCTATTAGGGACTAGTAACAACTGGAATTCTACAGCTCCTATCACTTACTATCAAATGGGAAATAATCAATGGGAAACAACTAATACATGGCCTCCTGCCAACCTTAGTGACCAGACTTGGTATTTGCATAGTGGAGGACTACTCGACACAGCTCAATCTACTAGTGGAAATGCTTCTTTTAGCTATGATCCTGCAGATCCTTCCCCTACTCATGGAGGGACAACACTAAGGGCAGATCAGGTACAAGGTCCTTATGATCAAAGAGATAGTGTAGAAGCAAGAAGTGACCATTCTATTTTTTCTACGTCTACACTAACAGATGACTTGATAGTCAAAGGAAAAATTAAGATTCATTTATTTATTTCATCTGATAGATTAGATACTGATATTGCAGTACGATTGACAGATGTTTACCCAGATGGACGTTCTATGCTACTAACAGACGACATACAACGAATGCGCTTTCGCAATGGATACTCTACCTCAGACACTGCTTCCATAGTACCTGGTACAGTTTATCCTATTACTATAGAACTTGCAGATCTAGCGCATACATTTTTGGCAGGACATCAAATTCGACTAATTGTGACAGGCTCCAACTACCCCAAATATGACAATAATCTCAATAATGGAGGTGCTGTGTTAGTTGGAGGTGATACTTTAGTTGCTACTAATACTATTTATCACAACACAAGTCGGCCATCTCGCATTGTATTGCCAACAATGGCAAATCCAATATTAAACACATTTCAAGCAAATACATTGACTTCTGAACAAGTATATTTAAGCCCAAATCCTTGTCAAAATCAAGTTCAATTACATTATGATAATATTTTGAGCACTAATAGCATCACATATAGTATTTGTGACATAAATGGACGTACTATTAAAACAAAAAATAATTATATAACTGCACCTTTCATCATTGATACTCAAGAACTAAGCGCTGGAATATTTTTCATAACATTTAAAATAAATGACAGAATTTATAAAACAAAACTGGTCAAAATACCGTAAAAAATTCTAAATATTACTAAATCTTTTTTTATCTTGTAAGATAATCAGGCTAACACAAAACACTCTAAACATATATGAAGCGACTGTCTACACCACTACGCCTCACACTGACTTTAATTATGCTGATGCAATTTCAGTATAATTATGCTCAATCATCCAATATAGATCATCTACTAAACATAGTAGAGACTGGAAAAACGTATACCTTATCTAAGGCTAAAAAGTCAGGTGAAAACACTTTAAAAGAAACAGAGAGCTATTACATTAAGTTAGTTCCTCCTGTCTATGAAACCGTTCTGGATACTATCGTATTGTCTCCTGCATTAAATGGCAACTTAGACACATCTAACTATTTTATACAAACAGAGGTATTAGTACTTAGAGAACCCGGCGCTTCTTGGAAAACTGCAAAAATATCTGCAGTTTGTATGAATGAAGAAGGGGCTGTGCCTTATGCTGGCATTTGTTTACTCAAAACTGTTCCTAAATACAGTATTGTTCATCGTAAGTTCTTCCCTTTCAAAAATATATTAGACACCACAACTACTGATTATGTTATTCCTGCTAAAATAACTGTAGTAGAGCGTAGAATACTAAAGGAAAAAGCACAATTAGTCCGTATAAATGGAAAAGATAAACCTTCAGTTAAATCAGGTGAGAAATTAATAAAAATATCTGCAGGCACATGGTATAAATGGGCAGAAGTTGTTTGTCCTTTTGGGCAATTCAATGATCCTAAAATCAGTGATGTACAAGCAGCTCTCAAGAAAGAAGGCTATGCTGTCAAAATCACAGGTGATTATGATGAGCAAACTAAACGAGGAATACATGACTTTCAAAAAGATCATGTATTGGAAGTAGGAGAACTTTCAGAGGAGACTATTCAACGCTTAGGTGTAAAGCGTGAAAGATTAATTACTATTCAAAACTAGAGATATACATTATATAGTAAAAGGTGCATTCTATTGCAGAATGCACCTTTTTTTTGTCTTGTATCAGTATTTCAGGACAAGACATAGTATAAAATTTAGTAGACGATATTACAAT
>JAAEPD010000555.1 GCA_024222455.1 Aureispira sp. | reverse complement strand
TTTATGAAATTTTATAGTTTTTTGATTTTAGGTTTTTTGATAATAAGTAATGTAGGGGCGCAAGATGATGAGTATGTTTATCCAGAACTTCGCAACTATGATTTCACCTATCAGGATAACATAAAGAGTATACAATTTCATCTCGCTGATTCCAAAACGGAATATCCAATTATATCTTTGCAGAGTCCTAGTCATTTAGTTTTTTCTTTTGACGACTTAGACGCAGACAACAAGGATTATTCTTATAAGGTAATACATTGCAATGCAGATTGGACACCTTCGGAGGATATTGATCCTATGGAGTATATAGATGGTTATCAAGAGAACCGTTTTTATGAGCAGCAAAATTCCTTCAGTACAGTCACAGAATACACGCATTATGAGATAACCTTCCCGAATGAAGATTTGAAGTTTACGAAATCAGGAAACTATCTGTTGAAAATCTATTTAGATGAAGATGAAGATGCTTTGATTATCACTCGTCGTTTTATGGTTTTTGACACCAAAATGAAAGTTGTGCCTAATATGCGTCGCTCTGCTGCTCCACCTAATGCAGCAACACATCAAGAATTACATTTTTCGGTGCAGCATGCAGGTATTCAAGTAGGAAACCCTAGAGAAGAAGTAAAAGTAGCTGTACTGCAAAATGGAAGATGGGATAATGCTTTTACCAGCGAAGACCTAGAAGCTACATTTATAGATGACGAGAAAATTGTATTTGATAAACAAGGGCAACTGGCTTTTCCTGGTTATAAGGAGTTTCGTCCATTAGATTTGAGGAGTTTTATATTTAGAACACAGCAAGTCCAAAATATGGAGCGTATAGAGAATCAATTCCATTTGAAACTATTTAATGATTTCTCTCGTGAACATAGTGCTTACCTATTTACACATGATTTGAATGGCAAGTTTTATATTCAAACACATGACAATAATGATTGGAAGCTACAGGGGGAATACGGACATGTCTATTTCTCCTTAGAAATGCCTAAAAGAAGTGATAAAGTCTATTTGTTTGGCAATTTTTCGGATTGGCAAGTGCGCAAAGAATTTGAAATGACTTATAACGAAAAACGAAAGACCTATGAATATAAAGGCTTGTTCAAAAATGGATTCTATGACTATCAATATGTAGTAGCTGAGGATCAATACACTCAACCAAATGGGATTCCAACAGAAGGTAGTACCTTTGAAGCTGAAAACGATTACTTGTTTTTAGTTTATTATAGAGCCTTTGGTAGTTTGTATGATGAATTGGTAGCTATCCAGAAATTTAACTCTAGACCTGAATAGTAAGGTGAATTATTTAGGTACAATCAAGGTATAGTCATCATAAGATAAACCACCCCAGATACCTAAACCACCCTCAATGTTAGATTCTATGCGAGTATAGGAACCAAAAGGACCTTGTGAGCCATCATTGTATTCCAAGGTCTGCCAAAAACGGAAATGCTCATAATCTAAAGAAGCTGCTCGAATGGTAACGGTATCTCCTCTCGAAAAATAGCCATAGGTATCGATATCAAAATCACCTGAGGTGAAGGATTGCCCACGCTGAATAACAAATTCAAAGGCTTGACCATTAAAAATTTTATCGTCAGAAACGGAGCCACTATTACCTCTAGTACCTCCAGCATACATCGTTTCACGATTACGTTGAGTAAAAATTCTATAATAATTGGCTTCATTCAGTGGATCTTGGAAGCGCCCTCTAAATTCAACTAGGGAGTCATTCTCTGGATAATTCTGATGGTTGGCATAGTACAAGGTATCTAAAGGAACGTGGTAAGGAATTGTTGTCTTAGATGTAATTGTTTTACCATCTGCTTGAATAGTCAAATTATAACTGCCACCTTCTTTCAAGTCAAGGGAAGACAAACCTATAATAGCAGGAAGATCTACATAAATGCAAAGATCAATATTCTCAATGCCATTGATGTTGCCAAAACCAATAGCCTGCAAAGCTGCTGCTTTCAATCCAGGAAATATATTATCTAAATCAGCCAAGCAAAATTCAGTGAGTGTGCTTGTGTTTGCGCCATCGGATATAGTAACTTCTGCATCGTGCACAAATAGCTCTGCAATCTTATCTGGTCCAAAACTTTCGGTATAAGGAAAACTCTTTGTTAGTAAAATATATGGAGGTAGCGCATTCGGGCCTGACTCTAGGTATCCTTCTACTACAATTTCTGGTTCATCAAAAACAGATTCAGGAATATATTCTTCCTCGCAAGAAATAATAGAAAAATAGGCTGCGATAAAGATTAAAATAGAGGTGACACGAGACATAATTGAATAGACTATTTGATAATAACAGTAAAATTTTCTAACGAATTAGAAAAACTTCAGAGACTATTGGTAAAGATTTATTTGCTTTAAAAAACATACTCTAAGGCTCTGTTAACAGAACACATAAATTATAAATGAGTTTAGGAATTTACCACAAAAATCTTGCAAAAATTAAGTGATACAGGAGTAATTATGCAATTACTCCTGAACCCAATAGTTCTTCGTTGTCATACCAAGCAGCAAACTGTCCTGGAGTTACACCACGTTGAGCTTTGTCAAATACCAAATACAATCCTTTTTGAGTTCGATATAAGCTCACTTTTTCGAGTGCTTGACGATAGCGAATACGACACATATAGTCTCGTTGTTCACCTGCAACCATTTTTAGATCTTCACGCACCCAATGGATATCATCATTCGGAATGAATAAGCCTTTTCTATACAATCCTGGATGGTTTTTACCCTGTCCTGTATAAATAGTATTGCTTGTAGTATCTGTAGCGATCACAAAAAGAGGCTCTGGAGTGCCTCCAACTTGTAATCCTTTGCGTTGTCCGATTGTAAAATAGTGTGCACCATTATGCTGGCCCAAAACCTTTCCATCAGAAGGTTGGTACTCATAAGAGCGAGTCAGAATACCTAAGTTTGCAGCAATATCACCATCTATTTTGCTTTCATCTTTTTGTTGTTGCAGATACATAGGAGCATCTTTCTGAATTTCAATAATATTCCCTTCTTTAGGTTTTAATTGTTGTTGTAAGAAAACAGGCAATTTGATATGACCTACAAAGCATAGCCCTTGTGAATCTTTCTTATCCGCTGTAATTAAATCTTCCTCCGCTGCAATTTCCCTGACTTTAGGTTTTTGCAAATGACCTATAGGGAAAAGTGCATAAGAAAGCTGCTCTTGTGAGAGTTGACACAAGAAATAACTTTGATCTTTATTCTTATCAGCCCCAGCTATTAAGCGATGTACTTGTTTTCCATCTTTTTCGATAGTTTCCTTTTGGCAATAATGTCCTGTTGCAACATAGTCTGCACCTAGTTGCAATGCAGTTTTTAAGAAAACATCAAATTTGACCTCTCTATTGCAGAGTACATCAGGGTTTGGTGTGCGCCCAGCCTTATATTCTGCAAACATATAATCTACTATACGTTCTTTATATTCTTTACTTAGGTCTACTGTTTGAAAAGGAATGCCTAGGGTTTGAGCTACAATCATAGCATCGTTGCTATCTTCTATCCAAGGACATTCAGCATCTAAAATAACAGAGTCGTCATGCCAGTTTTTCATAAAAAGGCCAATAACTTCATATCCTTGTTGTTGTAGTAAGTAGGCAGTTACGCTAGAGTCTACTCCTCCCGAAAGTCCTACAACTACACGTTTTCCTGTATTCATAATTAGTTCTTATTAATAAACTATAGTTTGTGAAGCTTTTCTAATTACTTAGAAAGTTATACTACTATTTTCTGCTTTATTAAGCAAAAAATGCACAGACTATTAATAACATATTTTAAGCATAAAATAGGTTTTGTAGCCAATTGGTTCAATTCAAATAAAATTTACTTATCGATTCTTAAATGATAAATAACGCAATTTGCTGTAAATTAAGGGTTAGTAGCTAACTGAAGCCAGATAGAAACTTAAGAATCGTCTAATATTGACTAACTAAAATTGACTATGTCCAATATCTTTGGTTTTATACTTTCGCTTGCACAAATATAAAGTTTACTTGCTAAAAAAGGCTATTGACCTAGTTTATTGGAAAGCTAAGGATAAGTATTATAAATTTGAGAAGAGTTTAGAAGAGAGCAAGTCTCTAATAAACAAGTGTGGACTAATTAGTACTTAGCTAGGATAAATAGTTAGTTAAGTGTACTTTGTATAGATAATGACCTAAGAAAGTAACCTCAAAAGCCTCTTTTTGAGAGTTATTATTTAATGAACTTCAATTAATGTTAAAAACAAAATGAAAAAAACGATTATTGTACTAACTAGCTTTGTACTACTAAGCAGCTTATTTGTTGCCTGTGGAGATAAACCTACTGATGAAACGGGAAATACTACTGACGAACAAGTAGAAGAGCTGGAACTATTGAGTAGAGATGAGCTTTATAAAGCTCAGTTGTTTGAATCCTTAGAGGAAGCGAATAAGGAACCAGAGAAGGTGGTTCGTCTAAAACTTAAACCTCAAGATTTAGGTAAGTTCCCTGAAGAAATTTTTAAGATGACCAACTTACAAGAGTTGACCATTACAGGTAATAAAATAGAAGAATTGCCTGCACAAATCAGCAATTTGAAAAAACTAGAGCATCTCAAACTAGGTGGAAATCCAATCAAAGCAGTGCCAGAAAGTATTGGTAAGTTACGTTATTTGAAGACGTTTGAACTCAACAATGCTGAATTAGCTACAAGTGGTTATCCTGCAAGTATAGCTAACCTAAAAATGTTAGAGCGTTTTACTTGTGTAAGTTGTGATTTAACCAAGTTCCCTGTAGAAATCACGCAACTTCCTAATCTTAAAAATGTTAACCTAAACTCAAACGAAATTACAGTAATTCCTGTAGAAATAGGGAATATGAAAAGTATAGAAGAGCTAGGGTTGATGTTTAATAAAGCAACTATATTGCCTAAGGAGATTGGTAACTTATCTAACTTGAAAAGATTGTTGCTTACAAGTACACCTATTGAGGAAATTCCAGAAAACATAGGAGAGTTAGCAGCTTTAAATGACCTATCTTTAGACAAAAATAATCTGAAATTTTTACCAGCTACTATGTCTAAGCTGACAGCATTGAGAACCTTATCTATTGGAGGAAATAAAGCTATGGATTATGCTCAAGCAATAACAGTAGTCAACACAATAGCTAGCTTAGAGAGCTTGAATATGGGGTCTATGAAAGGTATGGGGGCTAATGTTTCTTTGCCAAAAGAGATTGCTGCTTGTCCTGCCAAACGTTTAGATTTAGGATTTAATGTATTTGATAACCCAGATGCGGACTTTGCCTTATTGGCTCAAATGCCTAATCTAAATAACTTATCTCTATTTGGATGTAAATTGACCGCTATTCCTAAACCTTTGTTTGGCATGAAAAAGTTGACTTATTTATCCTTATCTAGTAATAAGGAGATTCCTCAAGCACAGTTCAATAAGTTGGTGAAGGCTTTGCCTGATGCTAATATTCCTGATATTTATAAATAATAGAGAGATTGTCATTGATGTAAAAGGGCTGTTACGACTTTGATTGTAACAGCCTTTTTTCTATTCTAATCAGCACCATAAAGCTTTCGTTCTGCTTTACTAAGTTCTGCAACCCCCAATGCGCTTATGCGTTTTAAGATTCCTTTGGCACTAAAATCAAGTATAAGGTTTTTTTCTTTGTGAAACGCAATGATTAGGTAACTGTTGTCAGGCGAAAAACACATAGTTTTGATTCTATACTCATTGTAAGTGGTACTTTGGAATGTGAAAATTGGTGCTTGCAAATTTTTAGTATCCCAAATGTCAATATCATTACTAGCACTAGCTAAAGCTAGGTATCGACCATCATTAGACAAATATCCTTGTTCGTAATAAAAATCGCTTGCAGAAATAATTGTAATAGGTTTACTTAGATTATTGATTGCCCATAGACAAATACTTCCATCTAGTCTTTGGCTCCAAAGATATTTACTATCAGGGGTGAATGCAAAAGGTCTACCTAAAAAATCTATCCGAATATTATCCAATTTTAGATAAGGAGCTGTTGTTAGCTGGACTACAGGACTTTGAGGGCTAAAATCTATACTGTTTAGATAGGTTATCCATTGTCCATTAGGAGCAACAACAAGCTTATCAGGATATTGATTAGGAGCAGGAGTTATTGTGAAACTATCTATTAGTTTTAATGTTTTGGGTGATCGAATACTTATCCATTGAGTTTTCAAGTCTAACCCAAACATCAAACTAATTATTTTATCATTTACCCAATGTGCATCAATACAATGACCTGCAATTTCTTGTTGTGCTAATATTTTATCAGGCTTGTTAAAAGATCGTTTTTCTATAGAATTTAGTGTTGTGAGCAGAAAATATTGGTGGTTAGGAGATACAGCTCCATTGGTGTATTCTTGTTTATTGGTTTTCCAAGCTAATTTACCATCTAAACTATTGTAAAGGTAGGCTCTATTACTAAGTTCTTTGGCAGGAGGTATTTCATAGGGATTTATGTCTATATTATAACTGCTTAGTGTTAGTAATTGAGCATTGTTATGGCTGAAACCAGCAGCTTTGGATACATAATTTTCGAAGTAGCCTAATTGAGAAGCCTTATCAGAAAGATTGTATTGCAAAAGGCCTTCATTGTTTGTTGTAATTAGAATTTGATCATTAGCTGTTGTCTCAATAGCGTTAATGTCACTTGTTATATCAACAATGGCTAAAGGATTTTGCAATAAAGTGCTCTGAATCCATTCATAGTCTTCTTTTTTTGGAGATTCAAAAGCCTCAGAAAAGAAATTTCTATCTTTGAGGTCCCAAAAGAACAACTGTTCATTATTTGCAGCAATAAGATGCCTACCATCTTTAGAAAAGGAAAGATGAAAGACTTCTCTTGGTGCTTTTAGATCTGCGATGAAGGAAGCTTTTGTAAACAACTCTTTACCTGCGCTGTTTAGCCAAATTTTGATTATTTTATCTTTACTATAGGTTGCTGTATAATGCTTGCTAGAAGCCGACTTATTGATTGTATTGGTATTAAATGGTTTAACCATAATAGGCTGCTGAGGATCCTCAAGATCAATTAAGGCAACCTCATTACTGATTCCTTGTTGATCAGGAAGGAAGAGCCAATGACCATTCCCTTTATATTTGGGACAAATTATTAGCTGCCCAGGAACATAATGGGGAGGTGTTATTTCTTGTTTTATTGTCAAGTTGAGTGGGTCATATATATATACCTTGCCATGAGAGGACATAATCAATTGATCATCCAACCACTTAACTCTGTTAGGAGCCGAGATTTTCTCAATTTCTTTAAGGATTTTTCCTGTTTTAGCATCAATAAGTCTTAAACGGCATTTTAGCTCAAAATTGGTAGGATGGGGGATTGTGCTAATTAATATAGCTTTAGTTCCATCAGGAGAAAACTCTATGTCGGTTACATTGGTAATTTGTGTGATTTTTTGTAATTGTTTACCCTTTCTTTTGTAAAGACTAAGGTCATATTGAAAGTCTATGCCTTTAAAATCGTCTTCTACATTGTCATCATTCGTAAATTGTATGTGATTAATGCCCAATATGGTCATTTGAGGATTGTACTTAGTTTTGGAAATGCCGTTTTTGGGCATCATGTTGTAGTGAGGCCTCTGCGAGTCTCATTGCTCTAGTAATATTTTTATCTTGGACAAGCAAAGCCTCCGCAGACAATGCCCTAGACTTCGCATTCTCAGAAGATTTTTTTTCTAATTTTAGAGCTATTTCTAAATGATCTAAAGCTTCCTTTCTTCCTAGTTCTGCTTGGGTTTTTGCTTTTAAAACTTTGCTTAGATCATCAAACTGATCTTTTATTATTTGTTCTTGTAAGGTTAAGGAATCGGCTTTCTTTTTATTTTCTATGGCAATTTTTATTGCTCGATCTTCAGCATTTTTGGCCTCGATTTCAGCAGTTTTTGCTCTTAATTTAGCTTCAATAGCTTCATTTTTTTTCTGATTGGCAAACCACAAGGCAATCATAGCTCCTAAAAATAGAATAATTCCTACTATAGCTAAAAGTAGCACTCGCCTGAATTTTGCACGAGCTTTTTCCAGTTCTAGTTCACGTTGCTGTTGTTCTAGAATTAAAGCTTTTTCACGTTCTGCCTGCAGTTCTTTAGCTCGTCTACGTTCATAAGAAGCCAGAATAGGATCAACTAAAGTGTCATGAGAAACCTCATAAGCACGTCCCAAATGGGTAGTTTCTACTCGGATTAGACGAGTTTCGAGCAGTTGTTGCAATAGTTCTCCCTTGACTTGAAAGTTGTTAGAAACGATAGATTCTGCCAAGCTTACTCGTGCACCATCTACAATCAGCCCTTCTTCTATTAGTTTTCGGGCTGTGAGTTGCCTAGAGCTGTTGCTAATCTTCTTGATTTGCTGCTCATAGTAGTTGTTCAGAATATTCTGAATCCCTTGTTTGCCGCCTAAGTAGTTTGGAGTTATTTGAAGCATGTGGAAATTAGATTATTGTATGCTTCAATATAGAATTTTATAAAGTATAAAACAAAAACATAAGTCATCCCGAATTTTTCGAGGGTGACTTTTTTTTGAAAAGCAATAGGAATCTCATAGATTTAATATGCACAAAAAATCAGAGATTCCTATGTATTATAAGAAATTGCAAGATACAGAAAATGTAAAGAAAGAGCTAGGGGCAGGCAGGACAATTTTACATCGTTC
>JAAEPD010000554.1 GCA_024222455.1 Aureispira sp. | reverse complement strand
CAAGTTTAGCAGCCTACTACCAACAAATTGCTGTGGGTCATGTAGAAGCAGGTCTTAGAACAGGAAATATCTATTCTCCTTGGCCAGAAGAGGGTAATAGAAAACTAACCTCTGCAATTGCAAAACTTCATTTTGCTCCTACTGATACATCGAAACAAAACCTTAATAATGAAGGTATTATTGATGCTGACATAGTCACTACAGGCAACACAGTTATTGATGCTCTCTTTATCATAAAAGAAAAACTCGAAAATGACTTAGCACTAAACGATACATTAAAAAGCAAATTTCCCGAACTCGATGAAAACAAAAAACTCATTTTAGTCACCGGCCACAGAAGAGAAAGTTTTGGTGGTGGATTTGAAAGGATATGTGAAGCACTAGCAACCATCGCCAAGCAACATGATGATGTACAAATTTTATATCCTGTGCACCTAAACCCAAATGTCAGAGAGCCTGTTAATCGTCTCTTAAAAGGTGCTAACAATATTCATTTAATTGAACCACAAGACTATTTGCCATTTG
>JAAEPD010000553.1 GCA_024222455.1 Aureispira sp. | reverse complement strand
TCCTTACTATTTAGATGCGTTTACCCTGTCCTGATAAGCCTCTGGCGAAACTTTTCGCCATGGTAACAATAACAATGTAAGTGAGAGTATTACCCCAACTAACAATCCCCATTTCAATAAACCAAAGTTACTAGTTTGAGTCATATTTTTTATAAGATTCTACTATTCCAAAAAAATCTTGTATTTTGCCGCAAGAAGGCACAAGTATGCCTTCAACAATCATTTAAACTATTATAGTTCAATATTTTAACACTAAACTTAAAATTTGTATCCGATGCAAACCATCACCAATTTGAGTTCTCAAGAGTTAATGCAATTAGAAGACCAATATGGCGCTCACAACTATCATCCATTGCCTGTAGTTTTGGCAAAAGGAGAAGGTGTTCATGTTTGGGATGTTGAAGGTAAGAAATATTATGATTTTTTATCCGCTTATTCTGCAGTTAATCAAGGGCATTGCCATCCTAGAATCACTAAAGCTTTGGTAGACCAAGCTGGACAGTTAGCTTTGACTTCTCGTGCTTTTTATAATGACAAGTTGGGAGCTTACGAAAAATTCATGAGCGAATATTTTGGCTTTGACAAAATACTCCCAATGAACACAGGTGCTGAGGGTGTAGAAACGGCAATCAAGATTTGTCGCAAATGGGGCTATGAGAAAAAAGGTATCGCTAACGGTGAGGCCAAAATAATAGTTTGTGGCGAAAATTTCCATGGTCGTACAGTTACCATTATTTCTTTTTCTAGTGACCCTGATGCTAAAGGTAACTTTGGTCCTTATACTCCTGGTTTTGTATCTATACCTTACAATAGCATTGAAGCATTGCAAAAAGTATTAGAAGCAGAAGGTAAAAATGTTGCAGGTTTCTTGGTAGAACCAATTCAAGGTGAAGCGGGTGTAAATACTCCAGCAGATGGTTTCTTGAAAAAAGCTTATGACTTGTGTCAAGAACACAAGGTATTGTTTATTGGTGACGAAATACAAACAGGTATAGCTCGTACTGGTAAGCTTTTGGCTTGTGACTATGATGGCGTAAAACCTAATATTCTTATACTAGGTAAAGCTCTTTCTGGTGGCGCTTATCCTGTATCAGCAGTATTGGCAGATAACCATATTATGGAGGTGATCAAACCTGGGCAGCATGGTAGTACTTATGGTGGTAATCCATTGGCTTGTGCTGTAGCTATGGAGGCTTTGAAAATAGTAACTGAAGAGAAACTAGCTGAAAATGCTTTTGAATTGGGGAACATCTTCCGTGAGCGTATGCAAAATTTGGTAGATACTTGCGATTTAGTCACTCTGGTTAGAGGGAAAGGTTTGTTGAATGCAATTATCATCAACGACACACCTGATAGCTCTACAGCTTGGGATATTTGTGTTGCACTCTCTGAAAACGGTCTTTTGGCTAAACCTACTCATGGTAATATCATTCGTTTTGCTCCACCTCTAGTGATGACTAAAGAGCAATTGAATGAATGTTGTGATATTATTGAGAATACTATCCGCAACTTTAAGAAATAAGATTTATACTAGATATAGACATAAGTCATCCCGAATTTTTAAAAATGTAGTTTTTATCGGGATTTCAAGATGTCTAAAAACATAAAAATAGGACAAGTCATTATATATGGCTTGTCCTATTCTATATACTAAACCCTCGATGTTTGC
>JAAEPD010000552.1 GCA_024222455.1 Aureispira sp. | reverse complement strand
TTTTGAACAGTTACAAGCTAGTTTACTTAGGAACGGTAAAGAAAAGTCAAAATCTTTGCCACGAGGTGTCAAAATAAAATTGGCTGATGGCTCTATTGCTTCACAGGAATGCAAAGTGGTCCAAATCAATGTTTCTAAAAATCTGAATGACTTTAAGGATGTAATTCCATTAACCTTTCTTGTAGTTTCAGGGCCCAATAATCTTATTGGAAGACATAGCCTAGAGCGTCTATGGCCCAAAGAGTTTAGAGCTTTTAAAAATGTAACAGGTCACAGGGAACCTAAGAAAAAAATTTCTGACAATATAGAATCTAAAGATGCTAAAGTTAATTCTTGTACTTGTGCATGTAGAGACACTAAGGAGAGCTCTAGCACTAAGTCTAAAAACAGGAAAAGACGTAAGTCCAAAAATAAACAAAACTCTAATATTTCTGTAAATGTGGGAAGTGAGCAAGGTCGGCACGTTCGCGCCAAAAGTGAGCCGGTTAGCCCGCACCTGTTGTCTCCCTCCTCTACTCCTTCTCAGACGCCACCGCCCAGGCGCGTGCCGCGTGTTGAACCGGTTCAAGCAGGATCCGATGACGTAGTTTGGCCAGAGCGCAGA
>JAAEPD010000551.1 GCA_024222455.1 Aureispira sp. | reverse complement strand
GTCTCTATCTAGCCATTTTACACTATCACCGGGTAATATACAGCCTTGTATTTGTCTAGTGTAGTTACCTGCGTGTATCTCTATCATTGTTCGATTATCTACGTCTTGAATATGTAGCACTGTGCCATGTTTAGGACTTTGGTATAGTTTATAGTCATATATGCCTTCGGGTATACAACTTATGTCCTGTTGGTTGTTTAGATCAGGTAGCTCTAATGTGAAGCACTGAAAGCCATCTATAGCACTGTTTATGCTCAGCCTGCCAATTGTGCAGTCAAGGTTATACCATCTGTATATTTCTATCATTGTTTCCCCACAAAATAAGCTATTGATGCAGCACCTAGAACTATTGTTACGACACCACCTATTACTTTTTTAATAAATGCTTTCGTTTCAGCTATTGGAGTTAGTATCTTTTCAATCTCTAGTATTTGTTTAGTAATTGTCTCTATATTCTCGTTGTTTTTTTCTTCATATTGTATTTGTCTTTGGCCTTGACTTTGCATAGCGTTATCAATTCTTTTGGTTTCTGTAACTACAGTTAAAACCTCACTATGTATCGCAATTGACTTTTCAGCAAAACTTTTAAGCTCTTTTGACATATCCCTTGTCGCTCTGTGTAGATCTGTTATTTGTAGCTGCGTGTTTTCGTTTAACTGAATCATGAGTTCTTCGAATGCCGTCAAATCCTTTGGCAAGCGTTCTTTTCCTGTGCTGCTCCTTTTCATGCTGTCGCCCTATTTTTATTCCAAGTAACAGACCGATAACGACTGCGAAACAGGCTGTCGAAATAAGCAATATTAAGATATTTGGGTAGTTTGTTATTTCCATAAACATTTTTAACCATCCCTGCCATTAGCACCAACTCCGTTATCATTATTATTACCTTTACATAATC
>JAAEPD010000550.1 GCA_024222455.1 Aureispira sp. | reverse complement strand
TTGTTTTTAACTCATTGGATTTAGGCGGTTTTGGCAAGCTCTGCTTGCTTTACTAGATACATAGACATAAAGTGTGGACGGAAGGGAAAAATAATAATATGACAGATAAAAGAAAACCCTTAATGGAACAAGCTTTGGTCGGCAATTCCAAGAAGGGTTCGGACGAAATTTCTAATTTTCGTTCGCGTCTGGATCGTTTAGAAACGGCTAAGACGCGACAATTAGGAATAATAAACTATATACGGCATATATGCCAAGATAAAAAACCTGACCTTGATAGGCCTATTGATTTTGGGAAGTTATCTTCTCAGTTGAACTCATGTGGTAACTATTTGGTTTTTCATCAATACTTTACCGTTAATAAAGTCAGATTGGCTAAGGCTAGCTTTTGTAAAAAAGGCTTGTTGTGCCAATTGTGTGCTATTCGCAGGGCTGGAAAGCAGGTGGAGTCTTATACTGCTAAGTATAAAGAAGTTAAGCTTTCTAATCCTTCCCTTGAGCCTTTTCTTTTAACTTTGACCGTTAAGAATGGCGTTTCCTTAAGTGAGCGTTATAACCATCTTAAGACCTCTCTCAAGAAGCTTCAGCAACGTCGTAGGGATTACATTAGAGGTAAGGGATTTTCAGAGTTTGGAAAGACTGTAGGCGGTGTTTCTAGTATAGAGGTCACTAAAAGCAAAGGAGAATGGCACCCACATTGTCACATGGTTGTTATGGTAGATCCTGTTAATCCTATTTCTTTTCCTGAAAGACCTAAAAAGCACTCTAAAGAAGAGTGGTCTAAATTAAGTGTCAATCAAAAATCAATTGAAAAGTCTAAATGGAAAAGGTTTGGTGAGCTTGCAAAAGAAAGTCGTATTTCTAAGGA
>JAAEPD010000549.1 GCA_024222455.1 Aureispira sp. | reverse complement strand
GTAATGTTCTTAAATTCTACATTACTAAGGCTCAATTTAGGGTTATCCCACAAACCTATTGCTTGTTGACTACCATCATAAGTATTGCCTGCATATTCAATCACTAAATTGTCTAAACGATTAGCTGCCTGCGTAAATTGAAAGTACACCGTTTTCCAAGAACCAGCTTGCTTGGTAACTCCTGTAAACAAAGCTTTATCTGTTGTACTACTCAAATCCAAACCTCCATCACTACCAATGAATAGACCTGTTCCTGCATCAAACTCAATTTGGATGGCTTCAGTTACCTGAACTACTCCTTTGGCTATCTTCAAAAAGTCAAAATCATTATAATTAGAAGTTACTCGATAAGGAACATCAAGCATTGCCCAAGCCATTGATTCTTTGATCTCATCAGTATTAATCTGAACCTCTACATAATTATTGGTATTACTTGCATGTGTATTGCTTGTATTCATCTTGCCCATATAGGAAGGCAGAATAACAACTGGAGCATTTGCACAATCGGTAATCTGAGTATTATTAATAGTAAAATTACTGTTAGTGTACACGGCAGAAAGTCCATAAGCACTACTATTTTTAATAGCAACATGATTCATAGTCAACTTAGCATCTGCCCAAACCGTGACTGCAGCCTTGTCCCCATTAGAGTTAAAACTACTTGAGCCAGCATAACTTATTTCACAATGTTCTATCTTATTTTTGCTGTCATCAGAATTGTATAACAACCCTTTCCATGCTGTCCCCTCTAATCTTGTTAATTTTACATTCTGCGTAGCTGTTCCATTAATACTTAAGGAGCCATTTTCTGAGACCTCTATACCTGCACCATCCGAAAATACAATAACAACACCTGCTTCTATCGTAATATCTGCAGATGCTTCCATTTGGCAATCTATACGATAATGTACAGGGCGATCATCAGCAGTCAAAACTCTTGCTTGCTTAAAATAATCACAATCCAAAACGGTTGGATCTAATACAACAGGATCATCCTCTTTCTTACAAGCAGACTGAGTTAAAGTGTATCCTAACAATAATAAAATCCCTAAGGCAAATCTAAAATCTATTTTATTCATAACTTTGGTCATTAGTTTAATGATGAAGTTGATAATATTCAACAGACACAAAAATCAACTAAAGCAATAAAACTATCAATCATTATATTTGTAAAAATCAAAATCCTGAACAAGTACTCAGCCCCCTCAACCCCTCATAAACAACTAAAAACAAACGGTTTAAATAAAATTTAAAATCCAAGTTCAAACCTATTTATGCAAGGCAAACAACAACAGCTTTTCTATATATTAAATAGCCTTTCGGCAAATGAAAAAGCCTACATCAAAAAATATGGCTACAAAAACAACAAAAAAGAAAGCCCAATTTTCTATCTATTAG
>JAAEPD010000548.1 GCA_024222455.1 Aureispira sp. | reverse complement strand
CTGGACCGCATGTTGTCACTGAGCCTACTGTAATTACTGTTGCTTTAGATAGTATTGATCCTACTTCTTGTAGTGGTGGGAATGATGGTACTGCTAATATTACTGCTACTGGTGGTACTGGCACACTAAACTATAACTGGACTGGTGGGCAAACTACTCAAAATGCTACTGGCCTTACTGCTAGTAATTATACGGTAACGGTAACAGATGCCAATGGTTGTTCTACAACCTCTGGTCCGCATATCGTGAATGCCCCTACTGCAATAAGTGTCACACAAGATAGTACAACATCACCAAGTTGTAATGGAACATCAGATGGGGCTATATATATAAGTGTTACAGGTGGAACTACTTCTTATAGTTTTGTATGGAGTGCAGCTGGCCAAACAACTGAAGATTTAGTTGGCATTGCTAGTGGAACATATACTGTTACAGTTACAGATGCAAACAATTGTGAACAAACATTTACAACAAGTATTAATCAGCCTGGAGCTGTTGGACTAAGTTTGGATGCATCTTCTAATGTTGATTGTGCTGGAAATAATAATGGATCTATTTCTATTACAGCTTCTGGTGGATCACCTGGTTATTCATTTATTTGGAGCAACAATTCAACAGCAGAAGACCTAACAGGATTATCGGGTGGCACTTATATCGTTACGGTTACAGATGCTAATAACTGTACAGATACTTTATCTACTGTTATTACTGAACCAACAGCATTAGTAGCTACTGTCGATTCTACTCATAGTGTTAGTTGTGGTGGAAGTAGTGATGGTGCTGCATTCACTTCTGTTACAGGAGGTACTGGCTCATACTCATTCATGTGGAGCAATAGTTCAACTACTGAGGATATTAATTCTTTAGCTGTTGGTACTTATACATTAGTAGTTACAGATCAAAATAGTTGTACAGATACCGTTTCAGCTACTGTAGGTAGTGCTTCAGGCATCACAATAGTAGACACAGTAAACAATGCTTCTTGTAATGGTGCTAGTGATGGTACCATTAACTTAACAGTAAGCGGTGGTACTCCTGGATATACCTACTTATGGAGTAATGCAGGTGAAACGACCCAAAACATTACAGGAATTAGTGCAGGAAGTTATTCTGTTACAGTTACTGATGGGGCAGGTTGTGCTATTCCTTATACACCAAATACAATAACAGAGCCTGCTGCTATTAGCATAAGCTTGGTTAGTTCTACTGATCCTAGTTGTTCAGGAAATGATGGTAGTATAGATATCAATGTCAATGGTGGTTCTGGTGGATACACCTATGCTTGGAGCAACAGTGCTTCTTCTCAAGATTTAACCAACTTAGGTGGAGGTACTTATACAGTTACAGTTACAGATGCCAATAGCTGTTCAAATACAAGTAGTGCTACGCTTGGCACAGCTACAGGTCTTACTTTACAAGTTAATACTATAACAGGTATATTAGATTGTGATCTTGCAAGTATTGGACAACTAGAAGCAGTACCTAGTACTACTGATACATCTATTACCTATTTATGGTCTAATGGAGATACTACTGCAACAGCAGATGGATTAGCAGCTGGAGCATATACTGTAACAGCTACTACAAGCACAGGTTGTACAGCAACGGCTTCAGGTACTATAGAAGCTCCAGTTGTACCAACTCTTAATGCATTTGTTAACAATATAGGTACTACTGATACCATTGTAACATGGAATGACGAAATTTCGCTAAATGCTGGCAATGACCAAACTGCTCAAGGAGTAAGTTATGCTTGGACCTTTACTGGTCCTACCAATGGAGATGCTGGTATAACCAATAGCAATGCACCTTCTACTACAGCCTTACCTACTGAAGATGGGGTATACGATTTAGTGATCACAGCTACTGCAACAACTAGTGGAGTTGTTTGTACTGCGCAAGATAACTTGAAAGTTACTGTAAAAGCTAAGTTCCAAGGAGTTCCTAATGCCTTTACACCTAATGCCGATACAGAAAATGATCTTTTCCGTCCTATTGGTTTAGAATCTGACGATATCATAGAATTTAAAGTCTTTAATCGTTGGGGACAAGTTATGTATGATGGTGATGACCTTGCTGGTGGTGGATGGGATGGCACTCATAATGGTGTTGACCAACCTAGAGATGTTTATGTTTATGTACTTCGTTTCCAACAAACAGGAGATGAAAAAGAAACACTCATGCGTGGTTGTGTTACACTAATGCGATAGTATTATATATATAGAGAGACAATGCCTCTTTAGCAAATATGCTAAAGAGGCATTTTTTGTACTATACTTTCCCTTCACAATTAATTTGTCATTTTTTTAATGGTAAATTTCGTTTTTATAATTTTTTTTTACAAAAAAGCGTAGATTTGCAAAAATTTGATCTTTAATAAGGTTAGCAAAAGATAATTTATTATACCTAAACAAATAAAATGTATAGACTATGCAGAAGCTATTTTTAATTGCATTATGCCTCTTACCACTAAGTCTATTTGCTCAGAATGAAAAAACCTTTGAAGAGGTTTATGGAATGAGTTGGGAAGAAATGGTAGAACGCTATAGTGTACAAACAACAACTACTGTTAATGCATCTATGAAACCCATGGATCTAAATAGTACTTGTACTATGAAAACAGCAAGCCCTCAAGAAGAATTAGCCGCACTGAGAAGGCAAAAAGATAATATTGAAGGGAATATCAAACATCTATCTTTGAATATAGATACTGCAGACCCAGTCTTACTCGAAAAATACAAGAAGGCTTTAATCATTAAATCTAAACGAATCGCCCTCCTAGAGAAAGAATTGGGTAAAGAGCCTGATCCTAAAAAGATTCCTTCTTCAAAATAAATTAACTTAAAACTTACAATAAAAGCTTAGCTATTCATGAGAACATACATTCAATTTTGGATGATAATTAGTTGTCTATTTGCAGCTAATTTGGCATTGGGACAAAGTCCTGACTGTATCAATGCTTTTACGTCTCCCATTTGTGGAGCCGTTGCTCCCTACCCTGCTAACTCTGATGGTACAGGTTCTGGTAGTGGCCCTCAAGCACCTGCCGGAAACAACTATGATTGTTTAGGAACACAAGGAAACCCTAACTTTTTTACAATTACTATTGACCAATCAGGTCCAATTGATTTTGATATCAACAACTCTGCTCCTGTAGATGTTGATTTTATTCTTTGGGGACCTTATTATAGTCTATCTGAGGCACAATCTTATTGTGGAAATTTAGGTAATGGGCCTATTGCGCCTTCTCCTGCTAATGTTAACCAAGTTACAGACTGTAGCTATGCGGGGGGAACTGCTCCTGAGCTAGTGACTATACCTAACGCACAGTCTGGAGAGATTTATATCTTAATGGTAACCAACTATGCAAATACACCTACTAATATTTCTACAACAGCAACTAATGGTACTGGTACCTTAGCCTGTCCTTGTCAGTTAGATTATTATGGATTCTCTATGCTTCCTTCTCCTATCAATAATGGAGGACAGCTTATTGATACTTCTGGTGGTTTTGGTCAATACTTAATTTGTCCTGGTGATGATTTAGGTATTTCTATTTCTGCAAGTAGTAACACGGTTACAGATACATTATCTTTATATGCTACATTTAGTACTATCTCTAACTATTTTAGCACTTTTGCATTATTAGATTTCCCTGTTACCCCTGACTCAACAGATATTTTCATACAAATTAGTCCTGATGCTACAGAAGTAGGTGTTCATGACTTTTTTATTGCTATCAATAATAATGGTGCAGGAGGATCTTGTTTTGATCAGATTCCTATTAGAACTATTGTTCCTGGTGTTAGCATACCAGATTTTGATATTTGTTCTGGACAAATACTTACTCCAGAAGCAGATACATTCCCAGTTACAAGTTTTGGATCAGCAACCTACTCTTGGTCTCAAGTAAGCGGACCGACTGTTTCTATTGCAGGTAATACACTATATAATCCAACTATTACTATACCAACTACAGATAGCACATCTTCAGCAGACTCTATTGTAATAGAGGTATTATTTGATTATGGCGGTTCTTGTGGTATGGCAGACACATTTGTTCTAAACTTCCAAGATATTCATATAGATGTTTCTTCTGCATTAGATTCTGTTTGTGTTGGAGACTCTAGCCAATTGGTGGCTATTTTAAGTGATACTATTAATCCTCCTATTTGTGATGATTATGATGTAACATCTATAACTTTTGCTCCTATTGCAGGTTCTGGCACTCTTGTTAACTTAGGTGATGATGCAGTTTCTGCTGCATTACCTATTGGATTTGACTTTACCTTCTTCTGTAATACTTATACCTCATTTGTTATTAGTTCTAATGGATTTATGTCATTTGATTTAGCAGCTGGTAGTAATTTAGGTAATGATGTCATTCCTGACGTATCTGACCCACAAGACTTTATTGCATTAGGTTGGGATGACTTAGATCCTGACGGAGGTGCTGCTGGTACCATTGAGTACTTTACAACAGGTACTGCTCCTAACAGAACATTAGTAGTCAACTTCATTAATGTGCCTCACTTTGGGTCAACCCAAACAGTCACAAGTCAAGTTATTCTATATGAGACAACCAATGTTGTTGAAATCCACAATACTGATGTACAAAATGATGGTGGTGGGATGACTCAAGGTATAGAGAATGCTACTGGTACGTTAGGGTTCGCTGTTCCTGGTAGAAATGATATAGCTTTTACAGCAACTAATGATGCTTATCGTTTTGCACCTAAAACATATGGTCCTTTCTATAATTGGACTCCTGCTGGTTTTGTAACAGATAACACAATTAGCAATCCTTATGCTATTCCTTCGGCTCCTACCACTTATAATGTAGTTGTGTCAGATGGAGAATGTATGTATGTGGATACTGTTCGTGTAGAAATAAAAGGTTCCTTGTCAGCTCCTGTTGTCACTTGTGGTACTGCTACAACTAATTCAATAGATGTGTCTTGGACAGATATAGGATTACCTGGTGGTGGTTTCTACGAATATAGTATAGATGGAGGTGCCACTTGGGTATCTGCTGGTACTAGTTTAGCAACAACTATAGGTAGTTTAACTCCTAATACAGGATATACTATCCTTATAAGAGGTAATGATGGTTTGGGTGTTGCATGTTCAGAAGGCCCAGCGGGTAATTGTACATCTACTACCCTTCCTGCACCTACAAGTTGTACAGTTACAGTTAATCTTGTTGCCCAAGACCCATCTTGTGACGGAAGTACAGATGGTTGTGTTTTTGCTACTGTTACTAATAATGTAGGTGGTTTTAGCTACAATTGGTCTAACGGTTCATCTGTAGATAGCATCTGTGGTCTTGGAGCAGGTATGTATACGGTTACAATTACAGATACTATAAATCCTGGTACTCCTGGTGGACCAGGTGGACCAATTTTATTACATTCTGAAAATTTTGATGGAGCAACATTCTCTTGGACGTTAAATCAATCTTCTGGGGCTAATCCTAGTCCTTCAACCAATAACATTTGGGCTGTTTCTGACTTTGAAGGAGGAGTAGCACCTAACACTTGTGGAATAGCTAGTAATGGTAACAATACAATGCATGTTACTTGTCAATCTGGACTTTTCTGTGCTGCAGGTGGTGCTACAGGAGCAGCTTATAATGCTGCAACACAAAGTAACTACAGATCTGAATCACCTGTTTTTTCTACTGTTGGATCAGCAGGAATTACAGTTGACTTTGATGTCATTTCTTCTGGAGATGGTTTGAATGACAACGCATCATTATTATATAATGATGGTCTTGGTGGTGGATGGCAGGTAGTTCCTTTAGCCAACACTTTAAAAACAGGCTGTTGCTCTATTTTGGGTGGGACAGTTCCTTGTACTGATATATTTGCAGGCCAAGGTTTCTGGGAACATAGATCATACACGTTGCCTGCTAGTTGTGATAATAACCCTAGTGTTCAAATTGCATTTAACTGGACTAATAATGCAGACAATATAGGAGATGATCCTTCTGCTGCTATTGATAATATAGTTGTTATTGATTCTGTATCTACAACAGGTACACCTCCTACAGTTTGTACAGTTGTAGATTCTATGACATTAACAAATCCTGGGATATTTACAGTAACTGTAGATAGTACTCATGATGTTGGTTGTGCAGGTAATGATGGTGCAATTTTCATTACAGCTACAGATACCAATACTTGTCGTTCTAATATTGTAACAATTAATGAAATTTTTGTTAATCCTACACATCCTAATGATGGGAGTGATCCTAACACTGCTGAATTTATAGAGCTATTAGGCCCTCCTGGTGCTGATATTAGTTGCTATGTATTTACAGATGGTGACTGGACATTGACTATACCTGCAGGTACAACTATTCCTTCAGATGGAATCTTTACTATTGGTAATGATGCTGTTTGGGGAGCAGGTACCTTTGATTTAGACGCAGAAAACTGTGGTTGCTTTACTGATGGGATCATGGGTGATGGTCTGCTAATAATGGGTAATAATGGTGAATATCTAGCGATGTTTGATGGAGCAGGTAGCTTCCTTCAAGGAGTACAATATGATACACCTTCTGCAGGAAATACAGCTCCTAATGGATCTAATAGTTCTCCTTCAGGTGTTATTTATACAGCTGGTACTGCTGGTTGTCCTGATTCTGTGATTATACCAGCTGCATCATTCTTTGAAATAGCTCCAGGAGCTTCTAATGGTCAAGGCATTAGCCGTAACCCTGATGGAAACTTGGGTGCATGGACAAATACATTAGATAGTTCTGTTAATGCTTGTAATGCCGCTTCTGCTCCTACATTTACATACTTATGGAGTGATGGACAAACTACAGAAGATGCGACTGGCCTTCCTGGTGGAAGTTTCACAGTTACAGTAACTAATTCTTCAGGATGTACAGTAACAGCAAGTGGTACAGTCAATAGTACATCTGGTCTTGTTGTTACTTTAGATAGTACACAAGATGCAAGCTGTAGTGGTGTTAATAATGGAGCTGCGTTTATTAGCGTAGCAGGTGGTACACCTGGATATACATTCTTATGGAGCGATGGCTCTACCAATGAAGATGCTACTGGTCTTTTAGGTGGCAACTACTCTGTTACAGTAAGTGATGCTTCTGGTTGTTCTATTACAAGTGGCCCTCATACTATATCAGAAGCTACTGCTGTAGTTATGACAGTAGATAGTACACAAGATGCAAGTTGTAGTGGACAAACAGACGGTATGGCATTTGTCAGTGTAACTGGTGGCACACCTGGATATACATTCTTGTGGAGTAATGGTACAACCAACGAAGATGCGACTGGCTTAACTAATGGGACTTACACTGTAACGGCTACTGATGCAAATGGCTGTACAGACATAGATACTGCAACTATATCAGTTCCTTCACCTATTAATATTTCATTTAATACAACTACCCCTCTTTGTGGTGGCTCAGGGAATGAGGGATGTATAGAAGCTACTGTTACAGGTGGTAATGGAAACTTTGGTTATAGTTGGTCTAATGGTGCTAGTGTAGATAGCATTTGTGGTCTTAACAATGGTATTTATACACTTACTGTTACAGACACTGTAACTATTAGTGGTAGTACTGTAGTTTGTGTAGAAATTGATTCTGCAGTTATTGCACAACCAGATACTCTTATTGCAACTATTGATAGTTTAGTCAATATTGGTTGTGCTGGAGACTCTACAGGTCTTTTACGTGTAGCAGTTACTGGTGGAACTATGAATTATGATTACCTATGGAGTAATGGTGATACACTTGCTACCTCAACAGGCTTGATGTCTGGTAACTATTGTGTAACAGTTACTGATGCCAATAGCTGTACTGCTACTATTTGTGATTCTATCAACGAGCCATTCTTTAATGTTCCTCAAGATACTTTCTACTTATGTGCTGGCGATTCAGTCCAAATTTCAGTCAACACAAATGTGCCCATTGTTAGTTGGACACCAAGCGCTACACTAAGTGATACAACGATAACTAATCCATTTGCAAGTCCTACTACAACTACTCAGTATTATGTTACTGCAAGAAATGCAGATAGTACTTGTTCTAATATGGATTCTATTGTAGTAATAGTTAGTAATCCTGTGGTTAGTATTACACCTGTGATTCTACAGTGTAGTGGAGATTCTACTGGTTGTGTGACAGCTACAACTACTGGAGGATTTGGTATATATACTTATAATTGGTCTAACGGAAATGCTACAAATAGCATGTGTAACCTTCCTGCTGGAAATTATATGGTAACAGCTACAGATTCTTTAGGTTGTGTAGACAGCTTGAATTATAACATGACTCAACCTTCTGTACTTATTGCAACGGTCGACAATACCCAAGATGTAAGTTGTGGTGGTGGCAATGATGGAGCAATCAATGTAAGTGTTGCAGGTGGTACTCCAACATACAGCTACGATTGGAGCATTGGTTCAACTAACGAAGATCTTACTAATCTAGCAATAGGTTCTTATACACTTGTTGTTACTGATGCTAATAACTGTACAGATACAGTTTCTACTATTGTGGGTAGCGCTTCTGGTATATCAATATCAGATACTGTAACACATGTAACTTGTAGTGGAGGTTTGAATGGTGCAGTTGACTTAGTGCCAATTGGAGGTACACAACCTTATACTTATTTATGGTCTAATGGAGATACAACTCAAGATCTATCAAATGTCATGGCAGGTATTTATACTGTAACACTTTCTGATAATGCAAGTTGTTCTGTTCCTTACTCTGTAACAATTACACAACCAGCAGGAATAACAGTTACTTTAGATAGTTCATCTGACCCTACTTGTGGAGTTGGTAATAATGGTTCTATCAATATGACAGTAACAGGAGGAACAAGCCCTGTCACTCTACTATGGAGTAATGGTGCAACTACTGAGGATCTTACTAATCTTTCTGGTGGAACATACACACTAACAGCAACTGATTCTTTGGCTTGTGCAGAAATTACAAGTGTAACGCTTACTCCTGCATCAGACCTAACATTACAAATAAATACTATAACTGGTATTTTGGCTTGTGATCAAGTTAGTATTGGAGAGTTGCAAGCAGTAGCTACATCTAGTGACACCATTACTTATGCATGGAACACTGGCGATACTACTACTACTATAAGTGGATTGGCTGCAGGTTCTTACACCCTGACAGTTACAACAAGTACAGGTTGTACAGAGACAGCCACAGCAAGTATTATAGCTCCTGTAGCGCCAACTGTTAATGCTTATATTAATAATCCAAATACAGTTGATGCAATCATAGAGTTGAATGAATCATTCACACTTAACTCAGGAAATGATCAAACAAATCAAGGAGTTACTTATGCTTGGAGTTACACTGGACCATCAGGTGTTGATGCTCAAATCATCGATCCTACTTCAGCTTCGACTTCTGCTATGCCTGATGATGATGGAGACTTTGTCTTTGTTCTTTTAGCTTCTGCTACTACAAGTGGTGTAATTTGTACAGATCAAGATACATTGAATGTGATTGTAGAAGAGCGCTTTGATGGTGTTCCTGACGCATTCACACCTAATGAAGATAGCAAAAATGACCTTTTCCGTCCAATCGGATTAGATGCTACTGACATCATCGAATTTAAAGTATACAACCGTTGGGGACAACTAATGTATGATGGTGATGAGTTAGCTAATGACGGTTGGGATGGTACATTCAACAACAAACCTCAACCAAGAGATGTATATATCTATGTATTACGTTTCAAAGAGCGTGGTGATGAGGAGGAAACCTTGATGAAAGGACCTGTTACACTGATTAGATAGAAAGAATTATAAAATTCTATATAGAGAAGGCCGATACTAATAGTATCGGCCTTTTTTTTATGCTAATAGGTCTGTATATTTGCTAGATGAAAAGATACTTATCCCTCTTTATTATTCTCTATAACTTTTGGGGACTGCAGGCTCAAAATGATAGTTCCTCTGTTGCGTTTGAAACAGGCCCTATGGATGTTATTGTTATAAAAGCTCAAAATTTCAGGCCTCATGACTTTGCTATTGGTAATCATAGCGAACATTTGCCTTCTAAAATTTTGGAGGGATATTTAGGTTCCAATTTTGCTGACCTCCTATCCAAAGAGAGCAGTTTTTTTGTTAAGTCTTATGGTTTGGGCAATATTGCCACATTATCTGGTCGTGGTGGTGGTGCTGGTCATACTGCTGTCTTGTGGGATGGATTTAATATTCAAAATCAAATGTTGGGTCAAAATGACTTATCCCTATTCTCTCCCCTATTTATAGATGATGTCACCTTACAATACGGAGCCAATAGTTCTTTAGCAGGTAACAGCTCTTTAGGAGGTGCTATACACCTAAACTATACACCTATATTTGCTAAAGGTTGGCAAGCTTTAGCTCATAGTAGTCTAGGTAGTTTTGAAGATATTCAACAACAGTTAAAACTTGACTATAGCAATAAGATTTATAATGGTCGCTTAAGGGTTCTTTATCACCAAGCTCAAAATAATTTTAAATTTAGAGATGTAAATGCATTTGGACAGCCTAAGCCTATCAAAAAAATGTCTAATGCTGCTTTAGAACAGTTTAGCATATTGCAAGAGAACTACCTTAGAATAGCTCAAAAACAAATTTTCACATTAAAAACATGGTATCAAAATAGCTATAGAGAAATTGCACCAACACTCTTACAAATGGATAATGATGCTGTCCAACGAGATGAATCATTAAGATTATCAGGCGGATGGAAATGGCTTGGAAAGAGTCCACTAATAGAAATAAAATCAGGTTTATTTTTGGAGCGTTTAGATTACAAAAGTAGTACTGTTGATTCTAAGAGTCAATTTTTAATATCGAACAATAGTGCAAAGATTAGAATACCTATGTTTTCTAAAGAGCACAATCATTTGCTCAGTGGAGGATTGCAATACAATTTCCAAACAGCTATATCTAGTGGGTATTCTGATAAACCTCTACAACATCAACTCTCTTGTTTTTTGGCTTATAAGATTTCTGACCTCTCCAAAACTTGGACAGTAAACACCTCTTTTAGGCAAGAATTAGTGGATTGGAAATTTATTACACCAGCTTTTCATTTGGGAGGAAAATTTCAAATGATTAAAAATTTGAACCTACGGAGTTCTGTTTCTCATAATTATCGCATTCCTAGTTTTAATGATTTGTACTGGGATGTATTGGGAAAGCCTGATTTAAAGCCAGAATATAGTTGGAATGGTGAACTGGGTTTAGACTATGAGAATTGCTTTGGAGCTACTTGTTCTTGGATATCAAAAACAGAACTTACTGGGTATATTAATTATGTGAGGAATTGGATATTGTGGTCTCCCGACCCTAATTCTGGACTTTGGCGCCCTAGCAATGTAGACAAAGTGCTTTCTAGAGGATTAGAATTTTCGCAAAGTTTATATTGGAAAGCACACCAGAATTGGGTTGTTAATTTTAAGGTACAATACCATCTAGTCAAATCTACTCGTATAGCCCCCACAAATGCTAGTTTAGGAGGAAAACAGTTAATCTATACTCCTGTTCATAATGGATATGCTAGGCTTGCTCTAAACTATAAAAAACACACTAAACTGAGTTACCAACACAATTTAACTAGCTCAAGTTTTATTAATAATGAAAATACAGAAGTGTTGCCTTTATTCCATTTGGGAGCGGTGGAATTGTCCCATCAATTTAGCTTAGAAAAATTAGTTATTAAGCTATATGGCAAAGTGAATAATGTTTGGGGAGCAGACTATCAAGTAATGGCCAATCGGCCTATGCCTTGGCAGCAATTTCAGGTAGGACTTATTTTTAAGTATAAATAAAAAAGCGAAGCACCTTAAGAGTACTTCGCTTTATAGATTATCTTCTAATTTATTATTTCTTTTTAGCCTCTAGCTTTGCAGCCTTAGCAGCTTCTTTTGCTTTCTTTTTAGCTTCTTTTGCAGCCAACTTAGCCGCTTTTTTAGCCTCTTTCTCTTTGAGTTTTTTGAGTTTTAGCTCAGCCTTCATTTTTATCTTCATTTCTTTTGCAGTCAACTCTTTTTCTGGCTCTATTGGTTCTGGTTCACTAACAGTATTAGTAGTAGTTGTTGTTGTATTCTCATTATTGTTATCATTATTCAAGGTCTTAGGATCATCTACCTTAGCTACAATAACAGGATCATCCACCTTATAAGGATAGTTTTTAGGATCAGCACAAAAATCCTTTGCAAATATTGCAAAATCGTTACGCTCTTGTCCTTCTGCAATTAAATTGCCAAGAATTTTAACTTGATGAGAAGTTAAACATTGATCCTTAACACCGGCTCTAGCAATATCTAAACGTTCATTGTTTGGAGCATTAGTAATTTTCATTTCTAACACCTGATGTAGATCTTTAGCCATTGGCAGACACTTAAATTTAGTTGGATATTGAAGTGTTTGTTTTTTAGTTTTTAATACATTTTGCCCATTGCGATTTACAATCACTTTAGTAATCGTTGTCACCTCTTCAATGATAGAAACAGAACCATCTGCATGCACTTCCTCTTTGTAAGCTCTAACTTCAGTAGTACCAGTTTCTGGCTCTTTAGTTGAAGCAGTTGTTTTATTGGCTTCAGCCATCAAGCGTTTAGCTTCTTCTTGGGTTACTTTTCTAGTTGTGCCATCAGGAGCTACATAAGTAACCATCTTGATCTGCCCTTCTCGCTTACTAGTAAGATCACCTCCTGTATAGACTCCATCCGAATTTGTGTTGCTAGGGTCAGCAGTTGTTGTTGTTCCCGTGGTGCTAGTTGCTACTTCTCCGCTCTTAGTTCTACCTTTATTGGTATACTCTACTGCTTGCTGAGAACTAGTCACTGTATTGGTTTGATTAATAGGCACCTCACTATAGTGCGAAAAGACAAAGCCTCTTGCCTTGTCGTGCTCTACAATATAAGAAAGTTCCTTTTTGGCAGGAATCATAATTGTAGAAGTAGCTGTTTTTTCGCCATTCCCAAACAGCACAGCTTTTACAGTATAACTACCTTCAGGAGTATACCGAACTTTTATATTTTTTCCAGGTTTTGAATTTTGTAATTTTCCATCTAGATACAAGTAAAAAGGTTGTCCTTCTGGAGAAAATACTACAAAATTGGCTACTTGGGCCATTAGCATATGTGCAAAAAACACCGCTAAACTAGTGAGCATAAGTCTTTTCATGAAAATTTATTTTTGAGTCAGCATTTATTTTTTAATACTCTAAGATACTATTATTTGATGAGTTTTTTGTCTTGTTTGGTGTGCGAATTTATCATAAGAAAACTCTTCTTTACAAAGAATTTTAAAACATATATTTTTTCTATTCACCTTTCCCATATCAACAAAAGATAAACACCTAAAAAATGTAGGATTTTCATGCCAATCTCACTTAATTCCTATTCCAACTAGTTTTACAACCAGATAAGTCCTTAATCTTCTATTTTTTGTCTTTGAATACTAGAGTTACTCAATACATACAAAGTCAAATAACCTACAATTAAAAACACAGAGAAAAATAGTGTAACGCCTATAGTTCTAGGATGTGCAAAAGGATGTAGAAATCGGTCTGCAATATCTTGAGCTAATCCCAATGGATCAGATAAAATATCCCAGCTATTCCAACGCAAATAACGTCCTAAATAAATCCCAAAACTACAAAGGACTAATGCTATTGCACTAAATCCCCAACCTATTTTGGTTCCCCATTGTTCTGTAACCATTTTTTGGATATAAATAAGGGATAAAAAACCTAATAATAGCCCATTCCATGCAAAAGATAGAAGGAGCAACACATCATACCAATATGGGATCATTGGGCGTTGGCGGAGGTGCAGTAAATCGGTAGCAATATAAGGTGCATTAGGAAAAAACAGTAACCACAAACAACCTAAAGCTAAAAGGACTAATCGCTGCTGATAGAGTCTTTCTTTATTGGCAAACATCAATACACTCAAAGCAAAAGGCAAAAATGCTAAAAATAGATTCCAGTTCAGAAAAAAGAAGGTTTTACTGCTAGTTAAACCCATCCTAAAAAAGCTTAGCCCAATGCTCATCCATAAAGAAATAGCTAGAATTAAATATAGCTTAAAATATTCCTTAGCTAATAAATGCTGTATTGTTTTCTTGATCATACCTAGTCGTTTTGGTTGGTTCTGATAAATCTTGAAGTCTCAAATTTAGGGTCGATAACTTATAGATTCAAGCATTATTCCCTCTATTGAGTATATGGACTCTCTATTGAGTTTGTGGTAATGAAGAAACAGCTTATTGAGGAAACCCTCTAATTTAGTTGGTGAGTTAACATCACTTTAAAAAAAGTGAATAAAAACAAAAAGCTCTTGCAGTGTAATACTACAAGAGCTTTGGATGAGGTCGGGACCAGATTCGAACTGACGTACAAGGTTTTGCAGACCTCTGCCTAACCACTCGGCCACCCGACCTTCACATATATTGCGATTGCAAATATAGCCTGATTTCTGATAAAAACAAACCGACCTGCTAAAAAATTCCAATACAAGCGTCTTTTTTTATATAGCTTCCAAAATCCTCTTAACTTAGCCCCTCATTTATAATCCTTTACCTCATGAAATTATTTTTCAGTATTTTTTATATTTTTTTATTTGCCCCTCTGTATGCTCAAATAACTACAGCTATCCCAAATGGACATGCCCATAATGATTATGAAAAAGCGCGTCCTGCTCTTACAGAAGCTTTAAAAACAGGTTTTGTTAGTATAGAAATTGATGTATTCCCTTACAAAGGTCAATTAAAAGTAGCCCATATACCTCTTTTTTTAGGTGCTGCTAAAAATATTGAAGAGTTATATTTTGAGCCACTAGAGCAATGGATAAAGGCCTATGGCCAGGTATTCAAGGAGCAAGACCAGCCAGTTATATTCATGGTAGATATCAAACGTCAGTCTACCCTAGCCTACCAACAATTGCGTGCCCTCTGCCAAAAATATGAACAACTTCTCACTATACAGTACCCTCTACAAGATTCTATCAAAAAAGGTCCTTTGCAAATCATTCTATCAGGCCATAAACCCTATGAACTAGTCAAGAGTGATAGTATTCGATATATGCTGGTAGATGGCGATTTAGGCAAGATAGGTAACTCAATATATATACTAATAGCACAGTTCCGAGAGTGAGTGCTAGTTATGGAAGTCAGTTTAAATGGCGAGGAAAAGGTAATATACCTATAGAGCAATTAAAAAAACTAAAGGGTATTGTTCAACGTGCACATGCTGACAATCGTCGTGTCCGATTTTGGGCTATGCCCAATAATGAAAAGGTTTGGCAAACTTTTTTGGATGCAGGAGTCGATTGGATGAATGTTGATGATATTAAGAAGTTCAAAAAATTTTGGTTGGCCTACAAAAAAGAGCAATAACCGTTTAGATTATTGCTCCCTGTATTTTTATATTCATAGAGATATTATAACTCTATAGCCATTTCTGCCAAACGAGCAGAGTAACCAGCTTCATTATCATACCAAGAAGTTACTTTTAGCATATTTCCGCTAACCATTGTCAAGCCAGCATCAAAAATACTTGAATGAGGATTAGACACAATATCACTAGAAACAATAGGATCTTCAGTGTACTGCAAAATACCTTTTAGGTCAGAATCTGCTGTAATTCTAAAAATTCTATTCACATCCTCTACTGTTGTTGTAGCTTCTACTATACAAACCAACTCGACTAAAGAACCTGTAGGAACAGGAACTCGAATAGCTGAGGCAGTAATTTTTCCTTTAACAGAAGGAATTACCAACTCTAGAGCCTTAGCAGCACCTGTAGTTGTAGGAATCATATTGACAGCAGCAGCTCTACCTCTACGCAAATCGCTATGAGGAGAATCTTGCAAACGTTGATTGCCTGTGTAAGCATGTACTGTGCTCATGAACCCTTGTTTAAGCCCCCAGTTATTATTAATAACATGTACTAATGGCGCTAAACAATTGGTAGTACAAGAAGCATTAGATATAATCTGATCTGTAGCTTGAACGATACTATCATTAATACCTCTTACTATTGTAGGGATACCAGGAGTTTTGGCTGGTGCTGATAAGATCACTCTTCTAGCCCCTGCTTCTATATGCATTGCTGCCTTTTCCTGAGTTCTAAACAATCCTGTACACTCCAATACTAGATCAACCTCTAGCTCTTTCCATGGCAATTCTGCCGGATTTCGGATTGCAGATACTTTTATTAGCTTACCATTGATGACTAAACTATGTTCAGAATGTTCTACTGTGCCATCAAATTGACCTTGAGCAGAATCGTATTTAAATAAATGTGCTAATGTTTTAGTATCTGTAAGGTCATTTACTGCAACGACCTCCACAGAGTCATTTTTGAGTAACTGACGCAATGTCAAACGACCTATTCTACCAAAACCATTAATAGCAATTCTCTTTAAAGACATAAATTTATTTTTTGGATGTTCAAATGTAAAACAACTGTTTTGAAGAATAGTTTACCTCAAAACTGCCTTGCAAGATGAAAAAAAACTTTGGTATTTGCAAGGGTAAATAGTTATTCTGCATATTGACTTTCATCACCAATTACATTTACTTGGCTTCTTTTATTATGAAAATGTAAATGTCTTGAGATAAAGAACATCCAAACAAGGATACTAAAAAACACCATCCATTCAAAGAAAGGATTGAGCCACATATCAGGACGATCAAAGGTTGCTCTATCTGCTAAAAACTGCTTAACAGAATCACTTGGTAGCAACAAAAGTGTTGCACTATTCCCTACCACTACAATACTAGGGACGATATGCCACTTCGGCATATTCCTATTAGGATCAGTATATATAGCAAACCCAAACATGGCTACAGCTATCAAACTTCCTACAAAAAAAATAAGTGCCACAGTTAAATGCGCATATTTCCAAGTATTGCCAGGAAATACACCTACAAAAAAGCAAGCTATGCAAGCAAAAACACCAATACGCATAGCCCTTCTAGCCCAAACAGAATCGATGTGAAAAGATAAACCTAAGAGGAGTAAAATAAATAACAAACTACTTGCACACAACCCCAAACTAAATACTAAATAAAATGGCGAATCGATAGTATGCCCCAGCTCTGAGATAAAATGATTAAAAATAGAATAATCTGCTTGTTTGCTTTGGTAGGTCCAAATAACCCAAGCGATACAGCTCATCATAATAGCAAGGCTTAAAAAGCCTGCAGCAGGTGCATAAGTTTGAATTTTACTTCTTAAAGGCTCTTCGATTCGTCTAAATTTCATTTACATATTTGGTTTTAATAGTTATAAAAATTTTAAAATACCCTTTACCAAGTTGGGAAAAAAGCATCTTGATAATGTTGTATATCTTGTTTTGGCTCCAATACTATGGCTATAATATCGAAGCGAAACTCCTGTTCATAATTTATTTGATACATGTATTCTACTGCTAACTCATAAAACAGTTGTTGTTTTTTGGTAGTAACCGCTTCCTCTGGTTGTCCAAAATTGTTGTTGGTACGAGTCTTAACTTCTACAAAAACTAATACTTCTCCTTTTTGAGCTATAATATCAACTTCTCCTTTCCCCCAGCGCCAATTTGTAGTTAGAATCCTATACTCTTGTGCTTGTAGGTACTTTTGTGCAATCTGTTCACCTAATTCACCTATTTCATTATGTTTAGCCATAATTTTTATATATTGTGCGTTCTTTTGTTTAGGGATACATGAAGTTCCTTTTTAGGTAGTGTTACGAAAAGAACTCTATCACAATAAATTAAAGGACTTTACAATTAGGCATTGTAATTATTAAGACAAAATATTGTTTGCTTGCCCCCAATGTTTTTCATTATTTTTACATTAAAATTTGAAAAAAATTAAATAATTGTAAAGCATAGCTGAACTAAAACAAAATATACACAAGAAATTTATTTAAAATAAAACTATAAGGCTATGATGGATACTTATATTCGGGAATTCCCGAAACAGTTGCTTAGATCGATCGAAATTGGAGAACAAGCCAAACTAAATAAACACAATCAACCTATCCAAAACATATTAGTTATTGGTATGGGAGGTTCGGGTATAGGAGCTAATTTTGCTGCTGAGTTCACAAAAGAAGAATGCTCAGTACCTTTCTTAACATGCAAGGGCTATAGTTTACCTGCTTTTGTAGGCCCTAACACACTTGTCATTTGCTCTTCTTTTTCTGGAAACACAGAAGAAACGCTTATTGGCTACGCAAAAGCTAAAGCAAAGGGTGCCAAAATTGTATGTATTACTTCTGGTGGAAAATTGCTTGATATCGCAAAAGAAGAAGGTTTAGACTATATTCAAATTCCTAATGATGGGCAACCACCAAGAGCTTGTTTAGGTTACTCTTTAATCCAACAACTCTTTATCCTAAAGTTTTTTGGTTTTGCCGATGCTAAACGTATAGAAGAAGCTAAAAAATCTATAGTTCTACTTCAAGAAATGCAGGAAAGCATCCATGCTCAAGCTGTTCGTATTGCTAGGTTTATGGATAAAAAATTTCCAGTAGTTTATACTACAGAACGTATGGAAGCAGTTGCAGTTCGTTTTAGACAACAACTCAACGAAAACAGCAAAATACTTTGCTGCCATCATGTTATCCCAGAAATGAACCACAATGAATTGGTTGGATGGAGAGAGCAAACTGGAGATTTCGCTGTATTAATATTCCGTAGCAAGGATGATCATCCTCGCAATCAAGTTCGCATCAAGATCAATAAAGAAATAATTGGCAACTATACTGATACCGTTATAGAAGTGTTCTGTAAAGGTGATAGCCTTATAGAACAAGCCATGTATGGTGTTCATCTAGGAGACTGGGTTTCTTGGGAGCTTTCTCAAAACCGTAATATAGATGCTGTAGAAGTTAAGGTAATTGACTTCCTAAAAAGTCAATTAGCAGCAGCAGATATTGGTTTATAAAAATCAACTCATGAACTTTTTAGAAGGAATAAGTGTATCTATTCACATAAACATCCGTTGTTCAGTCTTTTAATAAGATTTTACACCCAACTGAACTTGTGTTAAATATTCCATCTATGCACAAAATATACTTACTCCTTGTGTTGTCTTGGCTTATAACATCTATAAGCCAAGCACAATGGAGTGCAGCTGATACCTTTGCTTTTGCTACCATCAAACTATATCATCCTGATGGAAGTGGTTATACAGGCAATATTGAGTTGACTGGAGAAAAAAGGAATCAGAAATATACTGCAACTCTAAACAAAGGATACGCAAAAGTCAAACTCCCCTTCAATGATCTCTACACTATCCACTGCCAAGGCATAGAGAATCACAAAAAACTACTTATCCGAGAAGTTCCTTATGTTACTCATCAATTTGAGAGTTATACTTACCGTTTTTTAATTCTAAATTTCCAATACAAAAACAAGAAAGGGCAAGCCATCCCTAACGAGGTTCTAACAGTTAGAGGACTTTACAAAAAAGACAACTATACTGCAACTACCAATCAAAAAGGGTTAGCCAAACTAGTTATTCCCCTCAAAAATGCTTATGCTCTAAGCGTCAAATATCGTCCTGATTTTAAGATAATACAAGCTGGAGAACGAGGCCAACCTTATACCACTATGCCTGTGCTATTGGTCTGGAAAGGCAGCAAAACTACTGATAAAGAAGCTGCTATTGCTGATTCGTTAAGAGTTTTAGATTCCCTAGATCATGAAAAATGGTTGGTCTATATGGAAGAACAACGCATTGAGGATTCTATACATAATGCTGTAGCTCAAGCCGAAAAGGAAAATGCAAAATATTCTAAGGACATCAAGCACTTCGAAAAGATACTAAAACTAGGTAAAAGCGAGATTGTTGATCTACGAAAGACTAAAGTTCCTTTTACAAAAGAAGAGGCTAAAAAAGATTTCCAAAAGAGCCTGATAGATCATGCTGTTTCTGTCAAGCTCTTAGGCTGGTCAGGTAGCAAAGAAGAATGTAAAGCAGGCAATATAAGTGAGGAAGCTAAGGCTAATTTTTTAGTACAAGTCAACTATTTTCGTAGAATGGCTGGACTTTGGGATGGAGTTTACTGGAATCATGATAAGAATGTAAATTGCCAAAAATGTGCTCTTATGGGCTATGCCAATGGTGATATTGAACACTTTCCTCCTAAAGACTGGAGTTGCTATGTTCAAAATGGAGCTCGTGCTTGTGGCTACTCTAATCTTCATATGGGTAATATTGGTAGCGGTTTAGGTCCTATAGATGCATTTATGGACGATTATGGAATTCATAATTATGCTGTCGGACATCGTCGTTGGATTATTAATCCTTCTTCTAATGAAATGGGTATTGGGGCAACACCTCAAGGAGCTGTTTTAGCAGTATTCCCCAATTATAATGAAGCCAAACACAATGATCAGATTCGAGATGGATTTATTGCTTGGCCTCCTCGTGGTTATGTCCCTCAACAAATTGTTTATCCTCGTTGGTCTTTTGGTGTAGAAAATGGAGATATGACCCACGCAAAGGTAGAAATGTTGGATAAAGATGGTCGCAAGATCAAATTAAAACAATTAGAATTAGTCAATGGTTATGGCTCCCCTACTATTGTTTGGGAACCTAGCTTCCGAGATATCAAGGTTGGGGAACGCTATGAAATCATCGTTTTTAACGTAAAAAAATATGGTAAACGCTATTTATATAGGTATTGGGTAGAAGCTATTTGAGAATAAAGTCTAATCCTTCGGTTATTGGTCAATTCTTTATATCTTTGCCCTCCAAAATTGAGAATATTACAAAACAACATAATCAGTTAACATTTCACTAATGGATAAGAATTCGTTATTAGGTTTTTTAGTACTGTTTGCGCTCTTAATGGGCTACTTGGTTTTAAGCTCTCCTTCTAAGGAAGAAATTGATCGCTACAATGAAGAGTTACAAGCTTATAATGATAGCTTAATACTAGCTCACGAACAGGATAGTATAAAAAGAATAGAAGAGATAAATAAGCAGACTCAGCTTGATCAAGATACTACCCTAACTCAAGCACAAAAAGATAGCATCACTGATGCTCAAAAACAGCAAGAGGCTCAAGGTGCTTTTGGTACATTCTCAGCAGCTGCAGCCGCAGCGAAAGGCAACAACAAAGAAGTAACTCTAGAGAATGACAAGCTTAAAATTGTTTTCTCAGCTAAAGGTGGCCGTATTCAATCTGTTATAGTCAAAGACTTTTTGGCTTATGATCATACCACAAAAGAGGATCGTTACGATAAAAAAGAGACTGTTCTTTGGAATAATGATGATAATAAGTTCAACTACAAATTTAGATTAGCTAGTGGTGATCGTCAAAAAATATCTACTGAAGATCTTTACTTTGAGCCTACTCAAGATGGTAACACTATTACTTTCAAAGCTTACGCTTCTAATAAGCAACAATACATAGAACAGAAATATACTTTAAGTGACAAAGGTTATATCTTAGATTATGACTTAAGTTTTAATGGTCTGAATCAAGTGATTGATGAAGATGCACCAATCAACTTAGAGTGGAACTCTTTCTTGAATCGTATAGAGAAATATGCTTACTATGAACGGAATATGACTTCTATTCACTATAAAGGAAAAGAAGAGAGTCCTAGCTACTGTAACTGTGTTTCTGATGCACAAGAAGAATTAGACCAAAAAGTACATTGGGTGTCTCATGCTCAGCAGTTTTTCAACACCTCCTTGATTACTAAAGATGGAACCGCTTTCAGTGGTGCTAAAATGTCGACAGTCATGTCAGGGGAAGAAGCTACTCACTTAAAAGAATTGTACTCTATCATTGAACTTCCATTCATTGATAATCCAAACGCTACTTACAATATGCAAATGTATATTGGGCCAAATGATTATGATGAATTGCTTGCTATGAATATAGAGTTGGAAAGAATTATACCTTTCGGATGGAGTATATTTGGTTTCATCAGTAGAAGTATTATTCGTCCTGTCTTCAACCTTTTGGCTGGATTCATACCAAGTTATGGCCTTATTATCTTGATCTTGACTGTCGCTATTCGCTTACTCCTCTTCCCTATGCAGAAGAAAATGTTGGTATCTAGTGTAAAGATGAAGTTGCTCAAACCAAAGTTTGAAGCTATCAAGAAAAAACATAAGGACAATCCTCAAGGTGCTCAAATGGAGCAAATGCGTTTGTATCAAGAGTATGGCGCTAATCCGCTTGGGGGATGTTTACCTATGGTGCTCACCATGCCCATTTGGATAGCCCTATATCGCTTCTTTCCTGCCTCTATCGAGTTCAGACAGAAGAGTTTCTTATGGGCAGATGATTTGGTAAGTTATGACTCTATCTTAGATTTCAACTTTAATATACCATTTTATGGAGATCACGTGAGTTTGTTTACTCTATTGTGGTGTATCTCTATGTTTGCTTACTTAATCTACAATAGCAAACAAATGGATATGAGTGCAGCAGCTGGTGGTGGCGCTAACATGAAAATGATGAAAGTAATGCAATTTGCATTTCCTGTTATTTTCTTCTTCGCCTTAAATAGTTGGGCTGCTGGTTTGACTGCTTATATGTTATTTAGTAACCTTATGAATATTGGTCAAACTTTCGTTACCAAAAACTACTTAATCAACGAGGACAAACTCCTAGCTCAAATGGAAGCTAAGAAAAAAGCCTTTGCTGAAAAAGGTCAGAAAGGTGGTGGCATGTGGGCTCAATACGAAGAAATGGCTAAACAACAACAAGCTGCCAAAAAGAAGAAAAAGAAGAAATAATACCTCTATAATATATTAGAAACATGAGTCATCCCTTAAGTTTGGGGATAATGTCAAAAAGGATAAGAAGGCTAATAGCCTTCCTCAAACGGTAAATCGGTAGGAAAGTTTTTTTCTGCCGATTTCCTGTTCTAGGAGACCAAGTATCAATAATCAAT
>JAAEPD010000547.1 GCA_024222455.1 Aureispira sp. | reverse complement strand
GTCATCAGAGGTTAGTGTGAATATATGTACCTTGTCATCATCTATATAATAACTACTATCTAAAACAAATCTAAGTTCTCCATCATAATCATCTAACTTATATTCCTCTACTGTACTAGGGTTAAAAAGATTACTATCCAAACGAGCGCAACCCCAAATACCTAAGATGGCAAAACAAGCAACTAAGCTTAATTTTTTATAATTCGAAAACATAATATTTTGTATTTGAAATTAGTTCGTGAACTTTTTCTACTAGCTTGATTAAGTTAAAAGTGCACGGACTATTATTATTAATTTAAATCCTAAAAAGTACGATAGAAACTTAAATAAACCCCCACACTACCTTGTCTTCCAATGCCATTGTAGCTTACCGTAATATCTCGGTTGCTAAGAGACGGTGCTAACCATTTTACTTCAACAGTATAGCGCCATTTTTTAGTTATGAAGGTATGTCCAAGACCAAAACTAGGGATATACAAGTTGTAGTTAGGCTGATTGTGAGCCTTAGTTGTCCAGAAGTCGAACCAACTAGTCCAGTTAAAATAAAAGAAGTGGCGATGTTTTTTGAGGTATTGCCAGTAAAAATTTAGATCTAGTTGAGGATATGCTCTAAAATTACCTTCCCAACCATCTACCATAAAATGACTAGAAGCCCCTACACTAATGCCAGGAATCCAACCTTTTTTGGGGCTGGTTAACTCTTTGAGAACTCCTGCTTCCAAGTGAAATAGACGAAAAGCTAAATCTGTAGTATGCAAACTACCGTATACTGTGAAAGTACTGTCTATACCATAACCAGCTGTGATAGACGATAGTGGGATAGGAATTTTGGCTCCTGCAAAATCTATAATTGGCCCTCCAAAATCTAAACCTATAGCAACTTCTTTTTTGTCGAGAGGTCTTACCAAACGACTTGTAGAACAGGCACTGAGCAAGAGTGCTAAAGCACTCAAACTGCAAAACAACTGTAGTTTATTCATAGTAAAATCAATTTAGTTATTGTCTGTTATCTAAATACCTATTCCCTAAATAGATTATTCAACATAAAGCACCAAACCCTTTAGGTAACTACCTTCTGGATGGAATATACTAACAGGGTGATCAGCAGGTTGGGTTAGGTATCCTAATACCCGAACTTGGCGTTTAGCTTCTATAGCTGCCGATACAATAGTATTATAAAATAGCTTTCTATCAACAACTTGTGAACAAGAAAAAGTAAACAATATACCACCTTTAGCAATATGTTTGAGTCCCTCTATATTTAAACGTTTGTAGCCTTGAATAGCTCTGTGACGCTTAGCCAATGTTTTGGCGTAAGCAGGAGGGTCTAAAACCATGACCTCATAAGTGTCTGTATTGTTTTTCAGAAACTTAAGTACATCATCCACATAACCTTCATGCTTACTATCATCTAAATTATTAATTTTTAGATTTTCATGAAGTAAGTCAATAGCTTTGGCCGAAGCATCTACAGAATGAACCAACTTGGCACCAGCTTGAAGCGCATATATAGAGAAACCTCCTGAATAACAAAATGCATTCAGAACAGTTTTACCTTTTACCCATTTAGTTAATATTTGTCGGTTGTTGCGTTGGTCTAAGAAAAAGCCTGTTTTTTGGCCAGTCTCCCAATTTATTTGGAATTTTTGATCATTCTCTACTATTGTAGTGATAGAAGTTTCTTGCTTTCCTAATAAATAGCCATCCGTAACATTTTTGGCATATTCAGAAGGTAATGTAGCCTTACTTTTGCTATAAATAGCTATCAACCTATCGCCATAAATTTTTTGAATTGCTTGAGCTATTTGTTCCTGTATACGATGCATTCCGATAGTATGTGCTTGTACTACAGCGATATTATTATAAATATCGACAATAAGACCGGGGATGCCATCTCCTTCGCCATGTACTAAGCGATAAGCATTAGTGTTGGGAGCCTCAGGTAGTCCTAGAGCTGCCCGAACATCATAAGCTTTTTGAAATTTAGCCACCCAAAATGCATTGTCAATAGCAACTTGTTCAAAAGAGAAAATCTTTATAGCTATACTACCTTTGTGGTAATGGCCTGTGGCCAAAAAACGATTGTTTTTTTGATCAAAAACCTCTACGATGTCACCATCTGTCGGATTACCTTCTTTTTTAGAAATAGCTCCTGAAAAAACCCAAGGATGGAATCGACGAAGAGCACCTGTCTTTTTAGAATGTAAATATATTTTTGGATATGTGTTCATAGGGTCAAAGTTAAAAATATATTGAGAAGGAGAGTTATCTTTTTTAGAAAAACCTTTGATATTAGTTTGTGAAGTTCTTCTGAAATAAGGCCTGACACAAAATAAAAGAGGCTACCCATTGGGCAGCCTCCTGTATAATAAAGAACTCTATTACTTACTTGATACTACCTTTGTCTATTGGTAGATTTGGAGAATAAAGCATTACTTGATTGCAAATACCACTCTCTAAGTTTTGTGCAAAACCAGTGTATTTAGCACCTTTAAATACCTTGTGCTTACGGATATAAGCTGCACTAGGGTTAGCGTTTTTGCCTTGAGGATCAATAGTGAAAACATGCTCCTCATCCCAGATTTTTTTATCCTTTTTACTTAAATCAGCATAGTTGTTTGGACGGAAGAGAACCTTTACTTCGTACTCAACATAACCAAAGTAACTATCTTTAGCTTCAGCAACCTTCAAGACTTTAAGTACTTCTATAGTTCCTGCTTGACGCTCAGCGTAGCTACAATTTTTGCGTTTTGCTTCATCTGCCAAACGTTGAGCAACTTCTTTTTTAAGTTCTTCTTTCTTTTTAAGCAATTCAGCTTGACGACGCTTACTTTCTTCTTCAGCAGCAGCTTCTGCATCTTCAGCAGCTCTTTGAGCAGCGGCTTCTTCTTCCAATTTAGCTTTTACCTCAGCTTCTATTTCTTTACGAATTCGATCTTCTTGAGCCTTACGTTCAGCTTCAGCTTTAGCCTTTTCTTGAGCCTTACGTTCAGCTTCAGCTTTTTTACGCTTATCTTCTTCTTTTTTATTCTTTTTAGCGTTTTTGACGGCATTTTTACGAGCTGCTTCTTTCTTACGAGCTGCTTCTTCAGTTTTAGCTTTTTCTTCAGCACGTATTTTAGCCTCTAGCTCAGCACGCATTTTAGCTTCTATTTGTTCTCTCAAAGCATCTTTGTCTACATCGCCCTCTGCATTAGTAGGAGTAGTTTCTTCTACCTCACCATTAGCCAACATTTCTTCTTCTATTTGCTTACGCAATTCAGCCTCTGTAATGTTTGGATCAATAGGTTCTGCATCAGGATCAATTTCGATAGGATCTACTACAGGTTCTGGCTCTGGTTCTACTACAGGCTCTGGCTCTTCTACAGGGTCAGTTTCTGGCAATTCGTTAGGATTGGTGTTGTTGTTCATTTCCTCCACTTCTTCCTCTACCTTACGAGTTTCGTATTCCTCTTCCTTTTCTGTTAGACGTTTACGAGAAGTCTCTTTACGATAATCCATTAAGTTTTCGCGAGCCTCAAACAAATCATTCGGCAAACCACCTGATTCGTAAGTGTAGTTTTCTAAACAAGCACCCATTTTATTTTGAAGCAATTTCATAGCATATTTAGTTCCTTTACGGATATGGTAGTGCTTCAAGTAATCAGGACCTACGTTTAGTTTGTCAATTCCACTTTTTAGATAAAACTCAATATCACCATCTTTTAATCCTGATAGTAACTCACCACCTTCCATTGGAATAAAACGGAAAAGGATTTGATATTCATCATATTTTAGTGCGCTTTCGTCTGCTGCAAGTATTTTTTTAACTTCTGTTACTTCAGCAAGGCCTTTCAATACTTCATATTCGCATCCACGAACAATCTTAGTTTCTAGCTCAACATTTTTTTTCCTTTGAGCTTGCATAGAATTGGGTAAGACCAATAAACCCAATAACGCTAAAAACAGGGTTTGATAGGTTATTTTCTTCATAAGCAGTGAATTATCTCTATTTTTGATGATGATATATTTCTATAAATAGTAAAAAAAATATGACGAATAGTCAAGTGTAAATACCCTAAAACAAAAATTAGTTAGCACTAAATCGCTAATATTTTATATGGGATTAAAGCAATTTTGGAAAAAAGAGCTTTCTAAGCAGCTAAAATACGAACAAGCTTTTACTTTTTGAAATAATGATGCCTAGAAAAAGTGTATTGGTGTAAGATTCTATTTTTTTATTAAAATCTTAACAGCTCAACTTAACTTGCATTGACAAATCTTATAAAGATTTCTTATCTTTTGCCCCAGATTGAAACAACATAGAATACAGAATGAACGAACATCATATAAAGTTTGAACGAACAGCGCATTACTATACATTAGGGGAACCCAACAAGGAGGCAAAACAGTTTTGGCTTGTTTGTCATGGTTATGGACAATTAGCTAGTCGTATTATCAAGAAATTTAACCAATTACCTAATGCTTTCATATTAGCACCAGAAGGGTTTTCAAGATTTTATTGGAGCGAAAAAGATAGTTTAGTAGGTGCTTCTTGGATGACTCGGAAAGATCGCTTGTCTGAAATAGAAGATTACTGCAATTATATCAGTCAACTATACAATAGTTATAAAGAACAGTTAGCTGATGATGTACAAATCAATATACTTGGATTTTCGCAAGGAGGAGCTACTGTTGTCCGTTGGATGGAACGAATGCAACCCGATTTTGACAACCTAATATTATGGGGTGCAGGTTTCCCACCAGATTTAGAATATAAACCTCTACACAACTATTTAGAAAACAAAAAGCTATGGGTAGTTCAAGGGAAAACAGATCACTACTTAACAGAAGAACGATTGGCTAAGCATGAGCAATTTATGAAGTCTCAAGGCTTGGATTGTGAAGAAGTTTGGTTTGATGGAGGACATGAAATCGATAGGGCTATATTGAATGACCTATTAGGTTAATTAATTAATTAATGAAGTTGTTTAGGCAACTTCAATATGGAATTTTAAAGATGGATTTAAATAAATTATATACAGAGCGTGTTAAGCAATTTGGGGAGAAAGTAAAGCAATTGGACAAAACAGTGCTTTATATTTCCTTATTGAGAGTGAGTTTGTTTTTGCTGATTTGTTTTGCAGTGTACAAATGCACAATAGTTGGATTTCAGGGCTTTTGGATGATTACATTATTGGTAAGCACTGTTGCTTTTTTTGCATTTATTGCTATTCACCAAAAGTATATTATACAGAAAAAGTTGCACCATGCCTTGTTGGATATCAACAAAAAAGAAAAAGCTTATATAGAAACTCAAGCTTTGTTGTATGATGGGGGAGCAGATTTTGATGATCCTTTGCATGATTATGTCTCGGATTTAGATATTTATGGAACACATTCCATTTTTGCTTCGGTCAACAGAACGTCCACTAATATTGGCTATCAAAAGCTTGGTGAATTATTTAAATCTCCTTTGGATAATATAGATCAGATCAAAGCTCAGCAAGCTGCAGTAGCGGAGTTGAGCGATCAGGTAGATTGGAGGCAAGAGTTCATGGCTTGGGGCATGATACAACCTGAAGAAAACAAGGTGGTAGAGCGTTTTGAAAAGTGGATAGATGAACCTGAACAAGTCATAGATAAACCAGTATGGAAGATATTGAGAATAGTAATGCCGATTTTAGCAATCGGAGCAGTTAGTTTTTGGGCAATTACAGGATTTTATCAGTTGTTGATATTATTAGTAGTGATTAATATGGGAATACTGAAAACTAAAATTCAGTATATAAATATCCAACATGAGTTGATTGGTAAACGCCAAAAAGAGCTTAAAAAGTATAGTATTTTATTGGCTCTAATATTGGAACATAAAGAACCTCAAGCAGCTTTACTCAAAGAGTTGCAGGAATCGGCAAAGGCTGCAAGTGTAGCTTTTAAGCAGTTGACTCAAATTGCTAATGCTTTTGATCAACGTTTGAATATTTTTGTAGTTGTTATGCTTAATCTAACAGGACTCTACGATGTACACTGTGTTTGGGCATTAGAAAAGTGGAAGGTAAAACATAAAAAGGATGTATTAGGATGGTTATCTACTTTAGGGCAGTATGATGTCTTACAAAGTCTTTCTAATTATTATCACAATCATCCTAGTTTTGTATTCCCAACGGTTAAGAAAACAGATGAATTGATTGTGAAAGCAACTGCTTTAGCACATCCTCTGATCAAGCCAACGGTACGAATTGCTAATGATGTGGATTTAGGGAAAGATGCCGATATGTATATCATTACAGGGTCTAATATGTCTGGCAAAAGTACCTTTTTGAGAAGTGTAGCGATCAATGCATTGATGGCAAGATGTGGAATGCCAGTATGTGCGACTCAGTTTGAATGTAGCTTGATGGATATAATGACTTCTATACGAGTTCGAGATTCTGTGGCAGAGAATGTATCTTACTTTCAAGCGGAATTGATACGATTACAACACTTAATAGAGAAGTTAGAAAGAGGATTACCTGCTTTTATTATTTTAGATGAAGTGTTGAAAGGAACCAACTCAGAAGATAAGTTATTGGGCTCGCAATTGTTGGTGCGTAAGTTTTTGAATTATCATTGTATTGGTATGATTGCTACACATGACCTAGATTTGGGTAGAGTAGAGGCAGATCGTTCGGATCGAGTGAAAAACCTATGTTTTGAAAGTAGAATAGAAGACGATGAGCTTATTTTTGATTATACGCTGAATGAGGGCATAGCTAAAAATAAAAATGCAACCTTCTTGATGCGTAAAATGAACATAGTAAGCTAATGGATAAAAATGCTGTTTTAACTAAATTAGAAGCACTCATAAACACAGGAAATAAAGAAGATATAGAATTAGCTTTTCAACTAGCCAATAGTCAAGAGATATATGATATCAAAATATTAGAATTATGGATTGACTGGTTAAATAAGAAAGAAAAAAGATGGTGGAAGAGGATTATTCTAAAGGAACTATCTCAACGCGTTTCCTTAGACTTGAGTGATAAAGGAATTACCTTTATATTAAAAAGTCTCTGTGTTTTAAAGAATTTGAAACATTTGAATTTAAGAGGGAATTCATTCCAGCAATTGCCCAATAGCTTGGCGAAATTAGAGAAATTAGAATCTTTAAACATAAGCAATAGTCACTTAAGAAAGCTACCTTCTTTTATTTTTGAATTACCTAACTTGCGAGATTTAAGAATTGGGAGCAATGAAGTCTTAAGTTTGGAAAGAATAGGGGAGTTAAAAGGTCTTCAGGTTTTAAGATTAGATGATTTTTTGTTGAAAGAGTTGCCTGAAAGCATAGGGGATTTAGGTCAACTAAAGACATTATTAACTGATGTTACGCAAAAGATGGATTAGCCATTTTTAATGTATTAAGTTCATTGAAAGCTGCTTTATTAGCAGCAAGGTAAATTTTAGACTTCATTGCAAAATGATTAAGTTGATGGACAAACTTTAGTTTTTC
>JAAEPD010000546.1 GCA_024222455.1 Aureispira sp. | reverse complement strand
GGATAAAGCCCAAGGATTACACAACTGCTGACAGCCTTTTTTATGCTGTAAACAGAGTTTGTGCATATATTGGAAAAAACTTGTTCCTTAATTTTTCAAAAGACCATTTTTAGTTATTATTTTTTCTGAACGATTACTTAAATGAAAAAATAGACAATAAAGGGCTTATTAAACTTAATGATTTTCCTAGTTTATCTTATGCCAAAGATTATGAGTTTATTACAGAAACACAGGATCATAGTTTATCAGCAGTAGGTTATCTAGACAAAAAAAACTACTACTATCTTAATTTAATCGCTTCTTTCAATAGTTATAATAGAGAGAAGAATGCTTATTTCCGCTATCTAAACAAAAATACCAAAAAGGACACTCTAGATCCTATCGACTCTGATACCATATCTTTTCAGGCTTGGAATATTCGAGCAACATTAGCGAGTCAGTACAAGAAAAAGATAGATTTTCAAGCAGGACTAGAATTTCGCTATGACTATACAACAGGAGGAAGAATCAACCAAAAGCAAGCGAGTTTAGGAGACTTTGCCATTTTTGCAAATTTGAGGTATAAACCAATTTCAAGATTGGTTATAAATGCAGGTGTTCGTGTTGCCTACAATACATTATCAAGATTGCCAATTACGTATTCTACAGGTGCAAAATGGAATATAATGGATGGTATGAATCTACGGTTTTCTTATGCTCGTGGTATTCGGACACCTTCTCTCAAAGAACTCTATCTCAATTTTGTAGATGTAAATCATAACATTGTGGGTAATCCTGATTTAAAACCAGAATATGCACATAACTTTCGTTTGGGTTGGACTTACAATAAGGCTTTTCAGGGAGAACATATTGTAAACATATCGCTTGGAAGTTTTTATAATTACATTGAAGACCAGATTACTTTATTTACCTATATAGTCGATAGTTTAGGCAACTATCAATTAGATGCTCAATCTAATACCTATGCTTATTTTAATCTAGATAAGTATCAAAATTGGGGTGTTGATGCCAAACTGAAATATCAATATAAAGGACTGACTGTTCGAGCAGGAGCAATGTTGATTGGGCATTATAATTCCCTAAACGAAAAATACAAAGAAGAAATAAAGCCTTTCACTTATACACTTGAGTTTACACAAGAAGTTAGCTACAGCTTCAAAAAAATAGATTTAACCCTTTCCCTTTTTCGTAGAGATTATGACAAGCAAATTCGCTATGCCGCAATAGTAAATCCTATGACTCAAGAAACTGTTTTTGAACAAAATACTACAGATGGTTATGGCCTCATGGATTTTAATATCTCTAAGGGATTTTTCAATAAGGGGATTAGTATTACAGCTGGAGTAAAAAATCTGTTGGATGTTATTAATGTCAATCAATCGAGTAATAGTTCTGTTGCTCATGGAGGCGGTGGCAATGGTGGCTCTTTTGCAGTGGGAATGGGACGTATTTATTTTCTACGATTAGTTTGTCAACCTTTCAAATTCAAAAAAGCAATGTTATAGATTGTTTATTCTTAATAAAAAATAGATATAAAAATGAGTAAAGTTACATTAGCTATTCTAGCAATAGTTTTATCCTTGTTATTGGTTAGTTGTGGGGGTGACAAACCTACTAGCTCTACCCAAAATCAAGAAACACTTACAAGCAATGCTAAAATTGGAGTACTTGTAGTTAGTCATGGTTCTCATTCTAAGCAATGGAGGAAAACATTGTTAGATGTTGGAGAAAGTGCAAAACCAGCCTTGGTAAAAGGAGGTAAAGTTGCTGATGTCCGCACCGCATATATGGAGTATGAAGGACCTAGTATCGCTGATCAACTAAGAGCTTTTGATGAGGAGGGATATTCTGAAGTCATTATAGTACCTATGTTTTTGACAGTGAGTTCACATACTGCTGATGATATTCAAAATATAGTAGGTATCCAATCGAACCCTGAGGTTTTAGCAACACTAAAAGAAGAAGAAATACAGGTGTATAGCCCCAAAGCAAAAGTTAGAATTACCCCACTTTTAGATTTCCCTGGTTACCTAAAAAAGAATGTTACTCGTCGCTATAAAGCAATTAGTAAAAATCCAGGAAACGAAGGTGTTGTTTTGGTCGCTTATGGCTCTGAACCCTATAATCAACAATGGGTTGAACTGATAAATGACATCGGTAAATATTTAAAAATAAATGCAGAGGTTGAAAATATTTCCTACTCTTGGTGTGGACATATAGTACGCTATGCTCGAGAACCAACCACTAATGCCATTAATCAGATATTAGAAATGGAACAATCAGCTGTTGTTATTCCTATTTTGGTGGCGGTTGATGAGCATTTTCAAGGTGAGATAGTTTTAGAAGGTGTCCAAGCAGTGCCAAATTATGAAGAAAAAGTGATCTATAAGCAAGATGCTATCTTACCTGATGATAATATTAATCAATGGGTAGTTGATATTGTAAATGAAACAATTGGAGGATAAGAATGAATCCTAAAACTAAATCTAAAATTGTACTTACATCACTAATACTAATTTTAGTATTAGTGATTTATTTTTTGCCTAAACAAGTTATTGGTATTCAAAAGATGGAATCTTCTGATAATAACTTTGGCTATGACTTAATTGGGCATACAGGGACTGCCAAAGAATTTGGAGCTATTGATTTTGAAGATACTGAAAAACATGGCTATGGCTATGTTAAAAGTCGTCCTAAAAAAGCGGAAGAGTTTGGTTTAGTTTCTTTTGATAATAGGTTGAATGATACTGCTTTTATCAATAGGGTGAAAAGAATATTTTCTAACAAGGAAGCTAAGGTTTATAAAAATGCAGGTATTGCTTATGCCTTGATAGATAATAGACAAATTTATATCGAAAACATAGGCCTTTCAGAAATAATAGGGTTCAATGATGTGATTGATTTGGCCATTGTAGTAAACATGGATGCAAGTATAGATAGTGTTATTTATCTTTCTTCTAAAGAAACGCCTTCGTATATCAAAATGATAATGAATGCTGATTTTTTTAGTCAATTTACTGCCTTAGAGTTAGATCAAAATCATGTTGTTGATGCAGTTTCGGGAGCAACTATCACTACTATGGCCTCAGCAAAAGCAGTGAGTGAACTGTTTGTATTAGTAGAACAAAAAGTGCTAAAAGAATACTTGATAGGACACACTCTAAACTTTGGCGTAACAGCTAAACTCAATGCAATGTGGATTGTCAACCTTTCATTACTAATTTTGGTTTTTGCTTTGTTTAGTTTCAAACGGTATAAAAAGAAAAAAATCATACTTGGTATCGCTGGATTTACTGTTATGTGGCTTGGGTTTTATCTAAATTCTTCTTTTACCTATATTTTATTCATAAAATCATTTACAGCAACAAGCTTATCTGTTTTTACAATAGCATATATCTTGCTTATCTTATTTTCAACGGTTTGGTCTAGAAACAGTTATTGCAAATATATTTGCCCTTTTGGAAATGTTCAAGTTCTATTATACAAGGTGTCGCCATTCAAAAAAAAATCAGTCATTATCAAAAGTAAACATCTCAAAAGGATAAGGTATTTATTGAGTATTTTTATTATATTTGGTTATCTGTCAGGATTTAGCATATTATCAGAATATGAGCTATTCCCTTTCTTTTTTAGCATAAACTCATCTTATTTTATTTTTGGAATTTCAGTAGTTGTACTCTTATTTTCTATGCGAATTCCTAAGCTTTGGTGTCGTGCTTTATGCCCTACAGGTTGTGTCTTGGATAGCTTATCAGATTTAGCTGAACACAAATTGAAATGGTAACCTATTAACCAAGTTTCCTAGAAGATTAGTATAAAAAAAAATATCCCAAAACAAGAAAATAAAACACCCAATTAAAATGAATTTAGAAACAATCAAAAAAAGTTTAGAGACTGGAAATATCTATCTATCAGAAGAGCAAATACTGGATAAACCTACCATTATAGGTTACGAAAAAAAATTCAGATGGAGCTGGATGGCAGTACAACTCAACACGTTTATTGTGGCTACCGATTTTGGTGATGAAGAAGTAACTCCAGATTTGATTGAGGAGCATTTATCAACCTCTTTTGCTTTTGCTAAAAAGAATTATAAAGGTTGGCCAAGAGGCTTACAATCTGGTTTAGGAGTGATCTCAATATTGATTTCTTCTAATATAGATGAAGCTGCTAAGGTTTATTGTCAAAAATTGAAGTCGGGCAAAAAATGGGCAGCTTTTACAATTCCTGTAACTGTAAATTCTGCAACTAATGAAGTGTACAGCTTTGAAAAGAAACCTATGTGGGGTAGAATTTTCTATCCTCACTTTAGAAGAATGATAGATGGTATGGCTTAAAAACCTAAATTGAAAACATATTGATAGTATATACTGTTGAACACACTAGAATCTAGTGTGTTTTTTTATGTTTATATTTGAACTTTTAAGAAAAAATAGAACCACATGCAAATACCATTAACTACAGAATACGCAGCCTTTTATCAACCCTATATTTCCAAAATAAAGGAAGGTGAGGATTTGTTAGAACGCTTGAATACAGTGCATCAAGAAACACAAGAGCTACTAGGAAGAGTCGTTGAAGAGAAAGAAGAGTACCGTTATGCTACGGGAAAATGGTCTATACGAGAGTTGGTGCAACACTTGATGGATGCAGAACGAGTAATGGCTTACAGAGCCCTGCGAATAGCTAGGAACGATAAGACAGATATGCCTGGTTTTGATGAGGATGATTATGTAGCTGCTTGTGATAGTAGCAAAATAACACTAAAGCAATTGTTGGAGGAATACAAGATGCTTAGACAATCAACTTTATTGTTATTTAAAGGTTTTGACCCTAACTGTTATCAAAAAACAGGTACAGCTAATGGTTCAGTTGTGTCAGTGAGAGCTTTGGCGGCTATCATAATTGGGCATGAAGCACATCATGTAAAGGTGATTAGAGAACGATACTTGGACTAACGATTATGGGGAAATGGCAGGACAGCAAAAACTTAATATCTAAACTTACTTTTAGGCGGCTTTGGAATGCCCTAAAGGTTTATAGCTCTTTTTATCTGACTCGTTTGCGTAAGAAACCGATTCAGTGGGGGACTCCATTTTCTATTGCTATAGAACCGACTACTGCTTGCAACTTGAGATGCCCAGAATGTCCTAGTGGCTTGAGGGCTTTTACTAGAGAAACTGGCAATTTGAAGACCGATTTTTTTAGTAAGATTATAGATGAGTTGCATAAGGAGGTGTTCTATTTAACCTTCTATTTTCAAGGGGAGCCTTATATCAACCCGAAGTTCTTGGATATGGTGAAATATGCTCATGATAAGGGAATTTATACAGCTACATCTACCAATGCCCATTTTTTGAATGATAACAATGCTCGAAAAACCATAGAGTCAGGGCTAGATAGATTGATCATATCTGTAGATGGGACTACTCAAGAGACGTATGAGTCTTACCGAAAGGAAGGTAAGTTGGAGAGTGTATTGGAAGGTGCTCGAAATATTATAAAATGGAAAAAAGAGCTAAAATCTAAGACTCCTCATGTCATCTTCCAGTTTTTGGTGGTGAAGCCTAATGAGCATCAAATTCCTGAAATTTATAAACTAGCTGAAGAGATAGGTGTAGATGAGGTAAAACTCAAAACAGCTCAAATCTATGATTATAAACAAGGAAATCCTCTGATACCAACTATTGATAAATACTCACGTTACGCCAAAAAAGAAGATGGAAGTTATATCATAAAAAATCAACTACTCAATCACTGTTGGAAACTATGGCATTCTTGTGTCATCACTTGGGATGGGATGGTAGTTCCCTGTTGTTTTGATAAGGATGCTACTTATCGTTTAGGGGATTTGAAACACAAAACGTTTAAGGAAATTTGGGAAGGTAAAGCCTATCAACACTTTCGTAAACAACTTCTAAAGGGTAGAGATACTATAGATATTTGTACTAATTGTACAGAAGGCTGCAAGGTTTGGGCTTAGTATTATAAATGGTTAATGTTTAAATGTTGAATTTTTAATGGGTTATATAGTATGTAGTACAAAATCTCTTCTTTTTGATTAGACTTTGGCTTGGTTTCATTTGTTCTACTGGAGCTTAGTGAGGTTTGTTGAGGGTATAATGTACAATAATTTCTATTAGCATTTTGACTATAATAACTAGTGTTATCAATAGAATAGCGCCTTCTTTTAGACTCAAAATAGCTATAAAACCTGCTACTGGAGCTAATATATAGAAAAGCCAAAGTATACCCATTTTGGTTTGAGAAGTTTGGCGTTGCTGCTTGTAGAAAAAGAAGCTTTGTACCAAAACCATGATTACAGAAATCCAAGCACTAATAAGTAATGTACTCAGCTCTGACTTGGTATAATCTAATACATACATGAGGAGTAAGATAGCAGGCATAGAGCAGGCAATGGCCCAACCTGTTTTAGTTTTTGAATTGCCCATCTGTCCTACCGTTCCATCAAAAAGATAACCGATAATGGCAGCCAAACACAATAGCTCTACTGTCCATACAAAAAGTATTTCACTGCTATCCCAATCTAAAAAATAGAGACCTAAAATTAAAACTAAACCATTGAGGGCAATAGAAAAAAGAAGCTGAGGAAATTTCTTTGGTTTCATGATATTCTGTATTTAGAGGTGATTTCAGCGGCTGATGTTAAAAATAATCTACTCAAAAATGCTTATATTTAAAGAAGATTTTAGCTCTAAAAAGATATAAGATATGAAAAGAATACTACTCCTAAGCATTTTTTGTTTGTTGGCAAATCTACTTTTAGGACAAGTGGATTATAGCAATCGCTACAAAAAAGCCATCTTCTCTCAGAACACAAAACAGTTCAATATCAAGTATGCTGATGCTGATAAATACGATGTTTTTGGGTTGAATATACTAGAGCCCTTGCATTTAGATTTTTATGAACCAGCAGGGGATACCGCAACTAAACGTCCTGTAGCCTTAGCTTTTTTTGGAGGAGCTTATTTGATAGGAGATAAGTTGATGCAAGATATGACTGCTTGGTGTGATAGTTTGGCAAGTTATGGTTATGCTTGTGCTGCGGTTAACTATCGTTTGGGGTACAACACCTTAGTGCCAGCAAGTGCTGTACGAGCAGGATATAGAGCTTTGCAGGATGCACGAGCCGCTATCCGATTCTTGAAAGAAAATCATGCTACTTATAAGATAGATACCAATCAGATTTATGTTTTAGGCAACAGTGCAGGAGCTTTAACAGCTATTCAGACTGCTTATGGGCAAGAGGATGAGCGTCCTGCTCAAACCTATGGAGTTTCGGGCTCTTTGGCAGAAGGTGCAGATTTAGGCTGTATGGATTGTTCAGGCAACAATTATCAGCATACTGTAGATGTGGCAGCAGTCTTGGGAATGTGGGGTGCAGCCGTATCTGTAGATGCTTTAGACCCTTTTGATGATGCACCTATCATTATGTTTCATGGGGATAATGATGTTATTGTTCCTATAGATTCGGGAGACGCTTTTAATACAGGAATTTTGCCAAGTGTTTATGGTTCTAGGACTATTCATAAAGCAAAACAAGCATTAGGGCAACATAGTGAGCTGCATGTTTATCCTGGACAGCCACACAATTTTTATTATGATGTGGCTATATTCCCTAATGCCTATTGGGATACTATTTGGACCTTGAGTCATGATTTCTTGTGTAGGGTCAATCCTTATTGTACTAGTACGCTAACTGCTGTAGAAGAAGCTAAACAGCTCAAAAATGAGCTAAATGTAGTTATCTATCCTAATCCTGCTCAGGAGCAAGTGACTATCTATATTTCAACAGCAGCTATTCAAGAAGAAAAGGTGCTGAAAGTCTATTCTATACAAGGAAAGGAGTATGCCTTCCTAAAAAGCCGTCAGAATACCTTGAACTTAGATGTGAAGGATTGGCCTGCAGGAATGTATTTTGTACAAATTCAAGCAGGAAATAATAGGACAATTCAGAAACTATTGATAGAATAGGTGTTATCGACTTTGGACATAAACAATGCACTTAGTTTCAAAATAGTCGCCCTCAAAGATTTCGCTTACAGGGTGAACTTCGGAGTAACTATCTGTGCCAATTTGTTGTGTTTCGGCAGCCGCATTGTTCGTTCCTTTTAGGGCTAGAAGGCCATTGGGAATGATGTGTTGGTGTTTTTTGCTATACAATAGCCTAGTCCATCGGAGAAGTTGAGGTAATTTGGCTACAGCTCGTGTCACTACAAAATCGAATCGTTGCTTGATCGACTCTGCTCTACAGTTTTTGGCCACTACATTTTTGAGACCTAAGGCTTCTGCAACAGCTTCAACAACCTTTATTTTTTTGCCAATAGAATCAACTAACCAAAATTGTGTTTTTGGGAATAATATAGCTAATGGGATGCCTGGGAAACCACCACCTGTACCTAAATCAAGTACCTTACTTCCTGCTTTGAACTCAATAATTTTAGCTATACTGAGGGAATATAATATATGTCGAGTTGTTAGGTTTTCGATATCCTTACGAGAAATGACATTGATTTGAGCATTCCATTCTTTGTAGAGTGCATCTAGTTGATCAAATTGTTTGAGCTGCAAAGGCGAAAGGTCAGGAAAATATTTAAGTAGTGCTTCCATTAAGTCTATTATTGATGTTTTTTAGTCGACTATATATTTTTGATAAACGGATTCTATAGCTGCTGCTAAGGTATGATCTTTTTGTGTAACAACATTGCCTTGGTCGTGTGTAGTTAAATTAATTTCTACTACATTATAGACATTCGACCAGTTGGGATGATGGTTTTGTTGTTCTGCTAAGAAGGCTACCTCTGTCATAAAAGCAAATGCTCTAGTGAAGTTGGGGAACTTAAAGTTAGCTTTAAGCATATTATCTTTATGTACAAACATCAATTTTAATATTATGCAATTCTTAAAAAAAATAAGCTACCTCTTACTATTTATCTATCTTGGTTTCTTGGGCTGGTATTTGATAGATGCTCCTGCCCAACTAACAGATAATCTGATGCTTTGGTTAGGCTTGACCTTATTAGCCTTTTGGCTGACATTGATAGTTTACACCATCTTAGAAAAAAGTTATAAACGAATCAAAACAGAAACAGACAAGGCTGCTGATGTACTAGATAGTTGGAATAAGGACTTATAAATTCCTCATTACACAACAAGTCTAATAAGAATCAATCAGTCCAAATTGTAAGAAATGATGCTTGGCATGTTGTGCTTCAAACACAATAAAATCAGCATAGTCTAAGGACCCAAAGGCTGGATGTGGCAGTTTAGCATCTGGGTTTTGCTCAAAGTAATCAAAGAATTGCTGTACTGCATTTAGTAGTTTTTCTTTGGCTTCTTCTAGAGATGCAAAACGATATGGAGCTGGTTCTACAGGTACCATATTGATTTTAACCCCTTTCATGAAAGGTTGGCGAGCTTTGATAATATAATCATAGCTTCTCTGCGTTTTTTCTTCGTTGTACATTGGCTTGACAGGAAAGCGACCTGTCCCCAAAAGGAAAGATCCTCCAAGGTGTTCTACCATGTGTTGTGCAGACATAACACCCCATTGAGCAGGAGTATCCGCTTGTAGTTGGTTGAGCAGCTGAGGTATCTCAGTTTTGATGAAATTGAGTAGGTTGTTATCAACAGACATAGTTGTTTATTTTATTAAGTCATCTAAAAGGTCAAAGTCATCGTCTAAAATATCTGTGGCTACCACTTTCTTTTTTTGAGGGGGAGAAGTTGCTGTTGTAGAGGGATTTTTGACAATAAGCACAGTTGGCCATACAAAATTCATAAGAGTTGATATACCCAAAAATGCTAAAACATTTTCTAGGCCACAGAGCATTCCTCTACAGTTTAGGATGGGGACAATAATGACTAAATATAAAACCCCTAAAAGAACAAGCATTGTCACAAAGTGTTTCAGGAATGAAATCCCTCCATCTTTTTTTTTGCTCATTTTCAGAGCTGCAACTATCCATAATACAATGGCAAGAAGCGGAACTAACATTATAATACTAGAAGACATATGGGTTGTTTTTTTAGTTAGTTGTCTAATATATCATCATTCTCTGATGTTGAGGTAGTAGTAGGTAGTTTTGGTTCTTGAATGAGCAAAACAATAGGCCAGATGAACAATACTCCTCCTGCTACTATTATAAGTACTAAAAACATGACGATCCCTGCACCTATATTATCTCCAGCACCATCGTTGGATAATAAAAAACCAACTGCCAAGGTTGTTGAAATGGCTCCAACTAGATTCTTCATGAATTTTTGAAGACCTTGAGGTTGTTTACTAAACTTGAGACCAACAGCAACCCAAAGCCAAAGTACTCCGATTAGAGCTAGAGCGAATATTGGTTCCATTAGATTATTTTTAGTGTGGTAATTTTAACATGGAAGTTGTTTAAAAATGAATTATCAAAGGCTGTTGAAACGCTGATTTTACCTATAGTGTTGTTATTTTTATCAACCGTAGCTATGGCTACGCTTTCAAAAAATGCCTAACTCTAGTCAAAATCAGTACTCACAGCCTATTTTGAACTCCATTCTTAAACAACTTCATGTTTATATGTTCAATATATAAAAATATACCCACAAAATGTAGAAAACACTTTGTGG
>JAAEPD010000545.1 GCA_024222455.1 Aureispira sp. | reverse complement strand
CAAATGCTGCTCTTGAAGGAACTAATAAGTTACTGAGAACAGTAAAACGCTTTACTTTTAATATGACCAATTTTCAGCATTTTAAATTTAGAGTTTTTGCTTACAAATCCTAGTTTTGGCAAAAACTGTCAAAGAACCAATTAATATTTCTAACACTTACCAATAGTAAGATAGTTGAGCTGCCCAAGCATATTGGGAATTTAGCTTCTTTACGAATTTTGAATATGGATCGAACGGCAATAAAAAAACTGCCTCTATCTATAGGAAACCTAAAAAGGTTAGTGCACTTAGATGCACAACATTGTCCCATAGTGGAGCTGCCTGCAGCAATAGGAGGATTAACAGCTTTACAGCGTTTAACAATAAATCACAGTCTACTAGAAACCTTACCTAATGAAATTGCCAATTTGAGTTTTCTAGAGAAACTAGATGCACATATGTGTAATATTCATACTTTGCCAGCTAATTTTGGAGCTTTAGCTAACCTAACCCATTGTTCGTTTGCCAATAATGAGCTACATAGTTTACCTCCAAGTATAGGTGCTTTGCATAAGTTGAAACATTTGAACTTACGTAATAACAAGCTCACTACCCTACCCGAAAACATAAAATATCTAAGAAATCTAAAAACTCTGATTTTGAGTGGAAATCCTATCCCTGAATCAGAGCAAAAAAAGATACAAGAGTGGCTGCCTAAGCTGTCAATTAGGTTTTAGGAAAATATAAAAAAGTTATTTGTTAGAGAGTTTAGATAGAGCATCTTATATTTGTGCAAAATTAGGCTATAATAAAAACAATAAGATATGATATTAGTACCTATTGCTTATGCTACACCAGCTTATGATCAATTGGTGAAAATTCGCCAAGATGTATTGTACAACCCTCTAAATGCCAATCTGACGATTGAAGACTTAGAGTTGGAATACAAAGATGGGCACTATGCCTTATATGATGAGCATTACAGAATGCTAGGAGGACTAGTTATAATAAGAAAAGAGGAAGAATGTGATGACGAAGTAGAAACAAAACGTCGTATAGTTGTAATAAGACAAGTGGTGGTGTGCAAAAATTTTCAGCGAACAGGAGCTGGTAAAGCCATGATACAGCAAATAGAGTCATTGCTAAAAAAGGAAGGGTATAAAGAGATTCGCCTATATTCTTACGAAAAAGCCATTCCTTTTTACACAAACTTAGGCTACCAGAAAATGGAACGCACCTTCAATGAAAAAGGGGTGAAGCACTATCGTATGAAGAAAAAATTGACAGGAACTCAAAAAACAGAACAAGCAGATGGGCAGAAGAAAGCCGAAAATTAGATATTTTGATGATCTTGAGATTCAAGATATGGCTTTTGGAGGTGAAGGCATTGCCAAATTAGCTACAGATAAAGGCGATTTTGTAGTTTTTGTCAAAAATGCACTTCCAGGACAAGTTGTAGATGCTAAGATCATTAAATACAAAAAATCCTTTGCTAAATGTAAGTTGGTGCGTGTCAAAAAAGCTTCGCCAGAAGAAGTAGACATGCCTTATCAGTCTATTCCAGGGGCACCTTTCATGAGGTTACCTATAGAAAAACAGGAAGCCTATAAACAAACCTCTACTCTAGAGATGTACAAGCGTATAGCTAAGGTGGAGAATATAGAGGACATTTTTGAAACCTATATTAGTTCGCCCGAAAGTGTGCATTATAGAAATAAGATGGAATACTCTTTTTCTACGTTGATTTCTGAATTGAAAACAGAGCAAGAAACAGAGGGTTTTGCATTAGGTTTTAAGCGCAGAGGGCAATGGTGGGCTGTGGAGAATTTGGATAAAGACTCTGGGCTCTTTGACCAACAATTGGAAGATAACCTACATAAGATAAGAGCTTTTTGTGAGGGAACTGGTTTGCCTCCTTGGAATCCACGCAAATCTGAAGGCTTTTTCAGATTCTTAGTTGTTCGCAAGAGTTTTGTGAACGATGAGTTGTTGTTGAACTTAGTGACAACTAGCCAAGATTTAGAGCAGTTTGACAAACAAGCTTTCGTTGGACTGTTGCAAGAAATCTTAGGAGATCGTTTAGCTGGTCTATGGCATACGATCAATGATGACATTGGAGATGCTGCCAAGCAACCTGCCGAACAGTCTAAACTACTCTATGGAAAGGGCAAGATAGTCGAACGTATTTTAGGTTTAGATTTCGAAATTAGTATGCAAAGCTTCTTTCAGACTAACCCTAGATGTGCAGAATTGCTATACAGCAAGGTAATTGACTATGTTAAATTATCTATGCAAGATGGAGCAGAAGATCAAGTAGTCATGGATCTTTTCTGTGGAACTGGGACAATAGCTCAATTATTGGCTCAAAACCCTCAAATTGGCTCTGTGATAGGTGTAGATATAGTACCTGAAGCAATAGTTGATGCCAAAGAAAATGCTAAACGTAATAAGATAGATGATATTAAGTTTTATGCCGCAGATGTACGCAAGTTCCTAAAGGAGTACCCTCAATATATTGGTAAGATCAATACAATTGTATTAGATCCTCCTCGTGCTGGAATAGCGCCTAAGGCATTGCTACGTGTCATAGAGCTAGGTGCTTCTGCTATTGTTTATGTATCTTGTAATCCATCTACACAAGCTAGAGATACGCTGACACTAAGAGAACATGGCTATGAACTTCAAAATTTTTGTTTAGTAGATCAGTTTCCGCATACAGCACATATCGAAAGTATTGCGTTCTTTAAGAAAAAATAAGATTCTAAGCAAGATTATCACTATAAGTGATTTTGGTCACTGACAAACAAATAAAAAGAACGTACTATTATCAAAACAAATAGTACGTTCAACTATTAGTTCATGAAGTTTTTCTAATCAATTGGTTAGAAAAGTTTGCTGCTATTTTTAGCTTGATAAAGTTAAAAATGCATGGACTATTATTCAATTATATGAGAGGCATATTGAGCATATCATTTTTAGCAGTTTACTTGACCTTAGCATTCCTAAGGCCATTAGCTCCTTTTGTTTATTATGCAGCCAACAAAGCATATATAACAGAAGAACTCTGCGAAAATAAAGATAAGCCTCAACTTAAGTGTGATGGTAAATGTTATCTGCGAGCACAATTGGCCGAAAGCTATAATATAACTCTTCAAGAAGAGTCTCAAGCACCTCAGGATACACAAAAAGAATCTCGTCAAAATTGGAATAGAAACTTGATGTTTGAACATGTTTCAAGCATGGAGCAAAGTCATACTTTAGCTCAATATTATCACATTCTCCTTACTGCCAATCGACCATTGATTAACAAAGAATTAGGCGAAGACTTATGTGATTTAGATATAGCAATCCCTCCTCCCCGAGTTTAGATTTTCATGATATATAATATAGTCATCTGAATATTTGACTATCAGATTTTAATGTTTTTGCTAAAGCAATAGCACAGCTATTACTTGGCCTAAACGTACTATCTATACAACACAACTAGAGCTGTTTTCTAGTTGCAGCTTATCATATTTTATATCGTCCGTGTATTTTCAACTTTATCAAGCTAAAAATAGCAGTAAACTTCACGGACTCTTCATATCTAAAAATCTAAAAAGATGAAAACGAATCTAATTAAATATAGTTTTATAGTATTAGCAGCATTGATAATTGTAGGATTTTCTTCTTGCAAAAAAGATGATGACAAATCAGACAATACTACTCTTAAAGTACATTATAAAGTAGGAGATGATGCATTTGCTTACAATACTACTTACACAATAAATGGTGTAGCTGTTAAATTTACTTTAGCACAGTTTTATATGTCAACTATCAAATTGGGCGAAAATGCTTATACTGATAAATATGTATTGGTAAAACCAGGAGAAACTTATAACTTGGGATATACAGAACCAGAAGATTATCATGCATTTACTTTTGACGTAGGAATAGATTCAGCAACTAATGCACAAACAGAGACTGATTTTGCTAATCGTGCAGATGATGATCCATTGGCTTTGCAAAGCCCAAAAATGCACTGGAGCTGGAATTCAGGCTACTTATTCCTAAAGGTAGAAGGTATGGTAGATACAGATGCTGATGGAACTCCTGAAACGGTAATGGAATTGCATGTAGGTAGCAATAATATGTTGAGATCTATATCTCTACATTCTCACTTGACTGTTGAGAAAAAAGGAGATAACGAAGTTGCTATCAACTTTGATTTGAACAAGCTGTTTACTGATGTAGATTTAAAGACAAACCACACTACACATACAATGAACAATATGCCGTTGGCCAAGCAGCTAATGGACAACTTGAGTAGTGCATTAAAGGTTATGTAAGTAATTATAGTAGATGATAAATTGTTCTTTTTTATTTAGCCCTTCGTTAGACAACCTACCTTAATAGCTAAGGCTATTAGGCAGAACATCTACCTTGTCTAATCAAAAAATTACGGCTTTATCTCT
>JAAEPD010000544.1 GCA_024222455.1 Aureispira sp. | reverse complement strand
TATATGCTATCTATGATGATAAATCGTATGACTTGCTTTTGTGTAATTTTTCATCTTGCTAAGATAACCATTTGCAAGGACTTAAGTCTTTTCCGTCTGAAGACGGAGGATTTAAACCATTTAGAGGACATTAAAACCAAACCTAGAATAAATAGTCCTGCTCCCTTAATTAGAGCTATCCAGATAGAGAGACTTTCATCAACAGCCAATAAAATAGTTAGACTAATATGTAGTGTTATGATTAGTAATAATCTAACAGTTGCCCAAATGCCATAATGCTCTACTTTTCCTTGTAGATACAAGATAAGTTTGCTTTTCGACTTTGGCTGTTTAGGTTCAAAGTAGTCTAATATCTCATTGTTGTTCGGCATAAATGCGCTTTAAAATACTCCTACTAAAGCTAACCCTCTATTCGAGGTCTAGAGATACCATCATAAGCAGCTTCTAGCTCTTTTTCGTGCTGATTAACCAATCTTACTTCACTTTCTGTGGCTATTTTCCCTAGCTTTTTTCGTATTTTTTTATACATCTTCTCAGCCTTTTCTTTGTTTTGCTCAAACATATTGCCCAATTGAGCTTTTCCAGATTTAGCCTCTTGCAGCGATTTTCTTAATTCTCCTTTTTGTGCTTCTGGTACATCTGGATCGTCTATCATCTCTTGAATAGAGCTAATCATTTCATCCATAGCTCCATCATTCATATCACTAATTTCTTGGTAAGTTTCCATATTGGCCTCCGAAATGCTATAAATAGTTCCTATTTTTGAGCTCATACTCACAAACCCATCATAACTCATTCCATTATCCTGTATAATACTCTGCAACCGACTAAAGTCACTATGTTGAGCAGCACTTGGTTCATTCTCATTCACCAATTCGAGTACATCAGAAACTTCTGATTTGAGTTGATTGAAAACTTTGATATAGCTGTTTAAGCTCTGCTCATTCAAAGAACCTGAAGTGCTAACTTCCCCTCCATTCTGATCTCCAACAGAAGCACGATCTCCTCCATCTGCCATATCAGCATCACATGCAAAACAGCTAGCAAATACCAATAGATATATTATATTTTTCATAGTAGTTGTTATTAATAGTTATAAACAAAAAGAAAGAGCCTAAGAGTTGTTTATCCTAGCTGTTCGTATCGTTTTGCCTTGCCTAAGAATATTCTCCTCATAATGAACCCAAAGAGCATTAAAAACAATCCGAAACCTCCTAAGAATACTTGTTCAAAATTGTTTTGCCAAAAAGTATCTATTTTAGCTTTATTAGGATTATCCTTATGGTAAATAACATCTACTGTTTGTCCTACAGTGTAATCAAAGAAATCTACATTGACTTCTAGGTCTGCCAGAAAGGTGATATCTTGACCGTCTAGAGTCGTGAATTTGACATAGGGTGACCGATAAATAGCTTTTTTATTAATATCCACAACCGTTCCTTGCACTCGGACAGCATTGGCTTCTAGATCCTGTTGAGTTAGTAAAAAGGAAAATCCATAAATGGCCACAACAACACCAAAAAAGAAGATAACAAAGCCAACATAGGAAACATTTTTATACGCATTCATAGTACATTTTTTTTGGGGAGTTTTTTAATCTTAAAATATGTTTAAAAATACTCTAAGGTGATTCTTTATTTCTCTTCTAAAAAGATACTCTTTTTTTTCAATACTTAGTTGATCCCCTTTCTTTTTTTGTTCCTTGAATAAAGGTTATGTAAGTAATTATAGTAGATGATAAATTGTTCTTTTTTATTTAGCCCTTCGTTAGACAACCTACCTTAATAGCTAAGGCTATTAGGCAGAACATCTACCTTGTCTAATCAAAAAATTACGGCTTTATCTC
>JAAEPD010000543.1 GCA_024222455.1 Aureispira sp. | reverse complement strand
GCATTAGATTCAGGAGCTGTAGCTTTTTCAGAGGTTGATGGTTTGGAGTTATCTTATGGGACTTCAGAGTATAATGAAGCTGGTTGGAGTACTCCTCGAAAAATGTTCGATAAAGTGAGTACCTCAGCATTAACAGTTAAGCGATATCTGAAACCTAGGCATATAGCTATAATGGGATTCTCATTGGATCCTGTAACAGGTTGGTGTCAAGATACTCTTAAGGCTGTTAAGACTTGGGAAGAAAAAGTAAGAACAAAGGATATTTTGATTTTTATATATCATCCTTTGTTAAAAAACCCTATTCCGATAGGGCCTGCTGCTTTACCAATTGCTGGATTTTTAGTCCAAGAGGCTTATCCTACTAAATGGGGAGTTTCTGCATTAAATTCAACAGATGATAGTGCTCCTATAGTAGAGACTATTGAGTTTCAATATACAGAGATTCAGCGTTTAGCAGTACCTCCTGCTTAATCTTTATTCTATTACTAGTATTTTAGAAAAAAAACTAAAATTATGGCAGTAACAATCAAAAAACAGACAACCAATATTGATATACAAGGGGGAGACACTAGTCAAGCTCCTGTGTCAGGTGGAGGTGGTTTGTCAAAAGCGGAAAAAGAGGTAATTATCAAAGAATGTTTAGCACGTGTCAAAGCTTTATTAGAAGATAAACAAAGACGTTAGTGTAACTATAACACAATTCAATTAAAACTCAATTAAACTATGGCAGCAGAATCTTCCGTAAGTAGCATGAAGGGATCTCCTATCTCTGTCCTAGTTCTTGTGGATGGTACGGAACTTCCTAAATCCATGTATGTAATGGAGGTAGAAGTCGTTAAGGAAGTCAATAAGATTCCTTATTGCCGTATTGTCTTACATGATGGTGATCCAAGAGAACAAACTTTTGCTAATAGTGAAGACGCTACTTTTGAACCAGGAAAAGAGGTGGAGGTGAAAGCTGGACACGCTCCTGGTGAAGAGGAAACGATCTATAAAGGAATTATAATAGAGCATGGCATTAAAATCTCAGAATATTCAGGTTCATCTTTAATACTTAAATGTAAAGATGAAGCTTTGAAACTAACTGTTGGTCGTAAAAATATGGTTTTTTATGAGCAAACAGATTCTGATATTATTTCTGCTGTGGTTAGTGATGCTGGTTTGAGCGCAGATGTAGAAGCAACAACTGGTACTCACAAAAAATTAATACAATACTACGCAACCAATTGGGACTTTATACAAGCTCGTGCAGATGCAAATGGCTTGATAACGATTATCAATGATGGAGATATCTCTATAAAAAAACCTACAGTAGCAGAAACTGCAGAAATTTCTATTACTTATGGTAAGGATCTTATATCAATGGATCTAAATATTGATTCTACTTATCAGTACTCTGAAATTCAAGCCAATTGTTGGGATCATACAGCTTTAGCTATTGAAAACACTACAGGAGAAGCACCTTCGGCAAATGCACAAGGCGATATAGATAGTGCTACCTTATCAGCAGTAATAGAACCTGCTGAATTGGTACATACTACCGCTCCTGTAACTAAAGATGTTATTCAATCTTGGGCTGATTCAGTATATCAGCGAGGTGTTTTGTCTAGATTAACTGGCACTATTAAAACCTATGGTACTGCTAAACTAGTAGTTGGTGGGGCTGTAGAGTTAATGGATATTGGTGCTAGATTTAATGGTGATGGCTATGTGACATCTGTGAAGCATACAATTCAGGATGCTCAATGGTTTACTGAAGTTGGTTTAGGGTTATCCCCTCATACTTATATGGAGGAAAACCCATTAGCAAGCACTCAACCTGCAGGTGGTACTTTGCCTGCTATTCATGGGTTACAACATGGGATAGTTGTCCAGATCAATGAAGACCCTGATGGGGAATACAGAGTTTTGGTACATATTCCTATTATTGATAATCAAGAAGGTGATGGTGTTTGGGCTAGAATGTCTCATTACTATGCAACAGAAGAATGCGGTTTTGTATTTTACCCAGAAGTAGGGGATGAGGTTGTATTAGGATTCTTCAATGATGATCCTACCTATCCTGTTATTTTGGGGTCTATGTATAGTAGTGGTAGAGGTATTACTACAGAAGAAGCACATGATCCTGCCGATCCTAATATTTATAAAGCGATTTCTATCAATAAAGGCTTAACTCGTATTGAGTTTGCTGATGATCCAGGCAAGAACATTGTCAAAATTATCACTGAAGATGGGATGTTGTTTGAGTTGAATGATGATGCAGATTCTATTACAATAGAAGACCCCGTCAATGTCAACAAAATAGTAATGGATTCAGCAGGTATTACAATGACTACAGATATTGATTTTATAGTAGATGCAGGTGGTAATGTTTCCATCACTGCTGGCTCTGAGGTTGCTCAAGAATCAGGAACTGATTTTAAAATAACGGCAGGTACTGCTGCTACTTTTGAGTCGGGAACTGATTTTGGAATTACATCAGGTACTGGTCTTAATCTTGAGGCTGGAACTATGTTCGAAGTAAAAGGTTCTGCTATGGGAACAGTAGATGGTGGTGGTATGTTGACAGTAAAAGGTGGGTTGGTTCAGATCAACTAAGCCTAACTTTAGACAGTTGTCTAAATAATACTTAAGAATTTAAAAAAATTAAATTATAACTAATTTATTATGGGACAACCCGCATCTAGATTAACTGATATGCATGTGTGTCCAATGGTGACACCTCCAGGAATACCCCATGTGGGAGGACCTATTACAGGTCCAGGCTGTCCTACTGTCTTAATTGGCAGTATGCCAGCTTCCGTTATGGGGGATATGTGTGTATGTGTAGGGCCTCCTGATTCTATTATATTAGGATCAACAACTGTATTGATAGGTGGTAAACCTGCTGTACGAATGGGAGATTCTACCGCACATGGTGGCTCTATTGTACTCGGATTGCCTACAGTTATGATTGGATAGTTTGAATAAAACCAATCATGACTTTTTCTTTTTTATGATGATTCTAGAAAGAACAGCATAGCTGATTAAAAAAAATAAATCGAAATGGCAGACAATAACAATAAATCCTTCTTAGGATCAGGCTGGAGCTTTCCTCCCCGATTTTTAGATAGTTCAGGAGGAATCGAAATGTCCTCAGATGGTACCGATATTGCGGAGTCAATTTATATTTTACTTACTACCTTACCTGGAGAGCGTTTGATGCATCCAGAGTATGGCTGCGATTTGCATAGTCAAGTCTACAGAGGTATCAATACCACTACTAAAACAGTGATAAAAGATTTAATCTCTACAGCTATTTTATACTATGAACCAAGGGTAAACCTAGTTGCTATAAAAATTGATTCTACAAAACAAGTAGAAGGTCGCTTAGATATCAATATTACATATGATATCAAAGGAACCAACTCTCGTAAGAATATGGTCTATCCATTCTACCTAGTAGAAGGAACTGATATTAAATAGTCTTACGATAACCCAACTTTTAACCTATTCTAACAATCGTTAGTTCTACTTTATCAAGTATTAAGGTTATGAACTATTAATAATTAAATATAATGAGATTGAAAGATAAAACAGGCGTATCACATTGGAATGGTGCTACTCAAAACGATCGCCTACTCAAATCATTGCTGCCAGAGTACATCAAGATTGATGAACGTTCTTCTAGTGATCTATTAGCTTTTGCAGCTAAATATGCCGAATTGGTCAAGTATTATTCTCTTAAAAATGATGTAGCAGGTGACTGGACAAGATTTTTTAAGGATGACATTAGTATCTTTTTGGCAACAATTATTTCTACTGACTTAAGAAAAATTGAAAAAGAACATAATCGTCTGATTAGCGTTTTAGAAAATGCACCTAGAGCAGAAGAAAAACTAGAAGCTTTAGAGGATTTATTTATTCAAGTACTCAACTTAGCCAAGCAAATCAATGATTGGTATGTGCATGCACTGCAAATGAATAAGCTCAATCCAATGGAGTCTAGTGAGTTGGAAAATGAATTGGAAAATGCGATCAAGCAACAACTTTCTAGAAACTTATTACAGTTGGTAGATTACCAACGTGACTTAGAGTTTGTTAAAACTAGCGAATTCTCTGCAGACAATATAGAGGATCATTTTCATTCTATTTGGTTCAAAAAACACCAATTGATCGGGGCTCGTGATATTGATATTGATGATGCCAATGTTGAAAATAAAATTAGAAGCTACACTAAGAAAATCAGAATCCAATTCAGAACATTCTATAGTGTAACTGCTTATATATTACAAATATCTCCACGTTATCTAAAACAAACATTAGAAGAAAAAGCTAATCATAAGCCTGATATAGGGCTGTTTATGGCTTTTGTAGAATTGTTCAAAAATGTGCAAGACCAGTTGAATGGTATGACTGAAAAGCACTTAGACTTCTACTACTATGATGTATTGAAACAACAAGAGCGAGGATATACTCCTGATAAAGCTAATGTGTATTTCAGAATGGCTAAACACATTGATACGCATTTCTTAGAAAAAGGAACCTTACTTAGTGGTGGACGTGATGAAAATGGTGTAGAGCATTTTTATTCTACAGATGAGGGAATTGAGTTGAACAGAGCTAAGATTGAATCTTTGCGCACCTTATTTGTAAGTAAAAATCCTAAGATTGGAATAGGTAGTTCCTACCGTTTGATTACAAATATGTATGGAACGGATCAAGCTAATTCTAAAGATGGAAAAGGTGGTCGATTCATCAACGATGAGGAAAATTGGCCAACATTCGGACAGGAAATCTTAGAGATACCTGAAGATGAGCGTCAAATGACTTATGCTGATATAGGTTGGGCGGTAGCTGCTCCTATCTTAGAGATGGAAGAAGGACATAGAATTGTAACTATGCGCTTTGAGTTTGAGCGTGATTCTATGACAACTTTCAACCTATTGATAAAGGATTTAAGCCGAAATCAAGATGTATCTAGAGAGGATGCATTTTCTAAAGTATTTAAAGACAGTTTAGAAGTCTTTTTTACAACAGAAGAAGGTTGGGGCCAAGCAACAACTTGCGAAGTGTTGCCTCCTAGTGATTGGGGGAAACCTGAGATATCTATAGTGGCTACATTATCTGCTGCAGAACCTTCTGTAGTTGGATACAATGCAGACGACATGGGACCTGGTTTTGATACCTCTTCGCCTGTTGTCAAAATAGTACATAAAAATAAAGACACAATATTCTCTTATTCATTCCTAAAAGAATTGGAATTGAAGAGAGTATTTATAGATATAGACGTGAAAGGTATGAAGCGTTTGATGTTGTCAACTGATTTAGGTGGCATCAACTCAAGTGTGCCATTCCAACCATTCGGACCTATTCCAAGAGTAGGCTCTTACATGTTAATTGGCAAATCAGAACTCTTCAAAAAAGAGATTACAGATCTGAACCTAAATATTAATTGGCATAACATCCCAGATCACAAGAAGGGATTAAGAGGCTACTATAAAGAATATGGATTAGGGATTAAGAACGATGCATTTAAAATTAAATTATCAGCTTTATCTGATGGAGAGTTTTATCCTACCTCAGAAGATGCTCCTTTAGAGTATCGTTTGTTTGAGGATGATGATGACAATCCACTAACAATTGGATATAAAACTCAATTGACAGATATTGATGTTCGTTCTTTGAACATTAAGCCAATACCAAACTTTGAGTTGCCTCCAGCTTTTGGACCAGAAGTTCGTGACGGATTTTTGAAACTAGAGTTGGTATCGCCAAAAGTTGCGTTTGCACATAACGACTTTGCAGCAGTGTATGCAGAGACGATAACGCACAACACTTCTCCGAAAAAGAAAGGACCAGACAAGGCTTTGCCTAATCAGCCATATACACCAATTGCACGTAGCATGACAATGGACTATTCTGCATCTACGCAGGTAAATGTCATTTCTATTGGTACTATCAATAAAGGTGATGCAGTAGCAGAAGAGTTGTATCATATCCATCCATATGGTGTTATTAGAACATTCCACAAAGGACGTTCTTCTAACCGTTCATTGGTGCCATCTTATGATGATAATGCTTATTTATATATAGGGGTCAAAGATTTGATTCCTCCAACTAACTTATCTGTATATTTTGAGTTGAAAGAGAACTTAGATCTATTCTCTGGTTCTGCCAACCAAACAAGCAACCCTGAGATTTATTGGAGCTATATGGCCAATGATGAATGGAAGCACTTCTCTCAAAATCAAATTTTGAGTGATACTACCAATGGGTTTAATAATTCAGGTATTGTGATGTTGGATATCCCTAGAGACTTAACCAACCAAAATTATATTTTACCAAATAATATGCACTGGTTGAGAGTCACTGTAAGAGGTGATGCTACTCGAATGCCTCGCACCTTAAAAGTTGCTACACAGGCAGTAGGAGTTACTTGGGTAAATAATGCTTCTGGAGGCGATCACTTGTCTAAGCCAGCAGAGCCAGGATCTATAAAACGATTGGCTACAGCTATAGCACCAATTCGTGGGGTAGAACAGCCTTTCCCATCTTTTGGAGGTCGTCAAGGTGAAACAAAAAAAGAGTTTTATACTCGTACAAGTGAGAGAACCAGACATAAAAATAGAGCTGTTTCTGCATGGGATTTTGAACGTATTGTTTTAGACAAATTTCCTTCTATCTATCAAGTGAAGTGTGTAACACATCTTGGTAACGAAAAATATGTAGAACCAGGTACTGTAGTATTGGTTGTTGTTCCTCGTATCAAGGAGAACCAAGGCTACCATTTACCAATGGTAAACTATACGGTATTAGAGTCTATCAAAGAATATCTAAAACCATTAGCATCACCTTTTGTCAATATAGAAGTGCGCAATCCAATCTATGAGCGAGTTAAAATATCTAGTGGCGTTCGCTTTGAGAAAGGTAAAAACAATGGTACTTTCCTCAAAAAACTAAACCAAGATATCATAGAGTTTATGTGTCCTTGGATGGTAGGAAAAGGCAAAGAACTAGAGTTGGGTGGAAGTATAGCCAAAGATGTATTGCTTAGTTTTATGGAGAAACGTCGTTATGTAGAGTTTATTACTAAATTCTCAGCAGTACAGGTATTCCCAAGTCCTGAAGGGTTTGATGTAGATGATACTGCTATTGATGTTTCTAGTTCGCCAATTGTAAAGGCAACTAAACCTTGGTCTGTATTGATTCCATTTGACATGAATCCAATTTACTTCTTGGATGAAGATACTTTCCAATCTCCAGAGAAGTCGTCTATCAACTCTATGATTATTGATGGTGACTTTGTAATGACAGAAGAAAAAGATGATACTTATGACAATTACGTAGTCAATAAAAAACGTCAACGTAAGAAGAACAACAAGAAGAAGAAAGACTAATTAAAAATTAGCTTACATATACTATAAAATAAGGAGTGTTAGAATTTTGAGTCTAACACTCCTTTGTTTTATATTTATTTTTGTTAACTTAGTACAACTATATTCTACTTCAAATCACAGAAGCGTATATTTTAGCTTCTAAAATATAGTACACAACCTATAAACATAACCTTTGTATACCCGATAAAAACAAAAGTAAATGGCTTTATTGACAAGAAGCACACTTAAAAATTTATTTAAAAGAGGTTCCGTTCCAAGCGAAGTGAACTTCTCTGATTTAATTGACTCTACCGTTAATAAGGTAGATGATGGGTTTTCGCAAAGTAGTCATCACGGATTTATGTTGGCTCCTCAAGGACCTAACCGTAAATTGATCAGTTTTTTTGAAAGTATCCGTGATCCTAAAGCTGCTTTTAGTGTATCAATGAATCCTAATAGTTATAGTCAAGGCTTAAGCTTCAATGATATGGAAGAAGACTCTGTCTTGTTCTTGAAACAAGGAGGAAATGTAGGAGTCGGAACAACTACACCTCAATTCCGTTTAGAAGTAAACGGTATGGCTGGTATGAAAGGTCGTGTAGGTACTTACGCTTCAGGAGAAGTTAAAGCTAATGGAGATTGGCAAACAATTATTGAAGATTTAGAAGGTTTGCATGCTTTTGAGATTATTGCTCAGGCAGGTGCTCGTGAGGGACGTGGTCGTTATGCAATGACTTGTGCAACAGCATTGTGCAACTATGGTCAAGGGACATTGAAGCAACTAAAATCTACTTATCGACCAGTTACTGGTTTTATGTTTGATCGAATCAAATTCCGTTGGGATAAAGATAAAGATACTGGAGTTTATAAGCTCCAAGTAAAAACAGCCTCTAACTATGGCTATATGGATGAAGAAGGCAAAAGACCTGCTATGATTCGTTTCTATGCATCCAAACTTTGGGACCATACCATGATGCGTCAAGAGAAAAAATAAAAAACACAAATAGATATATTATCAAAAAGCTTGTTTGAGTAAAAACTCAGACAAGCTTTTTTTATGCAATTTATCGTCCTTTTAGCCTAAAAACATCTACTGGAGGCTTCCAAAAAGGGGATAAAAGCCCCAAAATCAAGGATAAACAGAATAGAATTAGGCTGTTTTTCCCAAAAACAGTTAAAAATAGGAGTTGTTCTAATAATCCAATCCCTTCATCGAAAACAACTACACACTAGGCAGAGTAGGACTCTTTTTTGAATAGTCAAAGGTAATTCATGCCAATTCGGTTGGCTTATTAACACCAAAACAACAATGATTATGAAAAAGATTCTTTCTTCCCCAAAACTACAACGCAAGTTATATGAGTTGAAAGTGGCTAAAGATTTAATGTCAGCAGCAGCAGACCCTTATAGACCATTGTTAGCACAGATTGTTATTACTAGACGTTGCAACCTCTCTTGTGGGTATTGTTTTGAATACGACAAGGTTTCTAAACCAGTTGCATTAGATATACTAAAAGCACGAATTGATGAGCTCAAACGCTTAAGAGTAGTGTTTGTTACCCTCAATGGAGGTGAGCCATTATTACATCCCGAAAGAGTAGAGTTGGTTAGATACATTAGAGAATTAGGCATGACACCTATGATTAATTCTAATGGTTTTGCACTGAAACCCAAATTGATAAAAGAGCTGAACGAAGCAGGCTTATTTGGAATACAAATTAGTTGTGATGGTTTGACGCAAAATGAAGTGTCGGAGAAAACAATGGATCGTTTGCTTCCTAAACTGGAGATGTTGGCCAAGTATGCAGAGTTTAGAGTTCGTGTCAATACTGTATTAGGTTCATGTCCTCCCAAGGAGGCTATCGAAGTGGCTAAAATTGTAACAGATTTAGGATTTGATGCTCAATGTTCTTTAGTGCGTGATGAGCATGGAAGTGCTATGATCTTGGATGAAGCAACACAAGAAGCATATATGGCTATACGAGCAATGCAGGGACGATTACCAACCTTCTTAAACGATAATTTTCAACTCCCATTGGTTAGGGGAGAAGAGATAAAATGGAAATGTAGATCAGGAGCACGTTACTTTCATGTAGACGAAAATGGAATAGTACACCTCTGCCAACCACGTGCAGGATTTCCGGGTAAACCTATTGAAGAGTACCAAGTAGAAGATATCAAAAGTTGTTTTCATATGCACAAGCCTTGCTCTAAACGATGCCCACATGCCTATGCTCATATTGGTAGTAGAATGGATGGGTTTCGTCATCAAAACATTAGCTAGTACAAATTTTAAAACTAGTGTTCAATTCTCTAATAACTTAAAAATAGAATTCTTATGAAAGATATAAGTGTAATTTTTCCGGCATATAATGAAGTAGAACGTATTCGCCCAACATTGCATTCTTTTGACCAAGAATTGGCCAAAACAGCTTATAACTATGAATTGCTAGTAGTTGATGATGGTTCTACAGATGGAACAGCAGATTTTGTAGAGAGCCTAAGAATATTAATACCTAATCTTCGTGTTATTCGATGTGTAGAAAACCAAGGCAAAGGGCATGCTGTCAAAGTTGGAATGCTCAATGCCTTAGGCAAAATAAGAGTAATGGCTGATGCAGATGGTGCTACTCCAGCCTCTGAACTTAAAGCTTTGGTACAACCTATTTTAGATGGGAAAGCTGATATTTCTATTGGTTCTAGATATGTAGAGGGAGCTATTATTGCAAAGAAACAACCTTGGTACAGACGCGTTTGGAGTCGTTTGGCGAATAGGGTTATACAGCGTGTATTATTACCAGGTATAGTAGATACGCAATGTGGATTCAAGGCATTTAGAGCAGAAGCTGCAGATGTGGCTTTTAATTATGTAAAAACCAATGGATGGTCATTCGATTTAGAAATACTAGCTTATGCCAAATCTAAGGGATTTAGAATAAGGGAAGTGCCTGTATGTTGGACAGATGATGAACGTAGTAAAGGAAAGTTTTGGGATGCACCCAAGACTATAGTAGAACTGTACCGAATTCGTAAACGCTTAAAATTGCAAGGTGCTTAAAATATATAAACAGCCCAAATCTTGATAGAGAGTTGGGCTGTTTTATTAAGATTTAGTGTTTTATAAACTCACCATTTTGTAAGATATATTTAATACCTTTTATAGTAATTTCTTTGCCATTAGTAAGCTCCTGAAGATTATTGATGTCATCTCTGAGTGTATGGACAGATCCTCCTGTTTGGTAGGCAATAGTTAGGTATTGGGGGTTGATAGCTTTGCCTCTTTCTGTTCCACAAACAATGACTCGAACAGGAACTTTAACTTGCTTAAGCAATATAATATCTCGTACAGGACTAAGGTTGTCTGCAACTAGAATTAACTCCTCTATGTCATTAGTACGATTAGCTGCCTCTATGAGCGCTTCTATATCGTTTTCTGGGCTATCTCCACCACCGCCACCGGCTATACCTTTAGATAGCGTACTCATTATAATATTAAAATCTGTAAATTTGCCTTCGCAAAAATAAAGCCCTCCTGTATTGCCTAAAGGCTTATACTTTTTCCTATCACCATCATTAAAAAATAGATACTTAGTCTTTTTACCAGCATCAAAATCCATTGCATGCCACAGCATGATTTCAACAAGATACTTACGCATACTTCCTGTTATATCCGTTACAACTACTTTTGTTTTAGAGCTTTTGCTTAACCGAGTCATTGTTGATAACAAAATCTCTTTTTGTTTGGCAAAGTGTAAAGGATCTTTTTTGTAGGCCTCCTTTTTTTCTTGACCTCGGCGTTTAAACTCATTACTAGTGAGCGTATCCTCTAAGTCATACTGCATATGGTGGAATAAGGAAGAAGATGATATAGATTTAGCATCATCTCTAAGTGTTTGCTTCCGTTTTTCAATAGATATTTTGGCAGAAGCCGATCGAATAGAATCTCTTCTAGCAATAGCCCTTTCCATTTCTGCTTTCTGTTTAGCTACCTCTATCAAGTATAAAGAATCACGAATTTCAGCTTCTTTAGCCATTTGGGCAACTCTCAAAGCTCTAGCCTCTTCGCTCAAAGAAGAATACTTAAGCTCCTTATAAACCACATGATTTTCGGGAAAAAGTCTTGTGTCTATTGATTTACCTTTTGGGTTATATTTACTGCCCAATACAAATTTATGATTGATAGGGACATACATCTGAGCAACACCATCTGTGTTGGTTGTACATTGATATTCTTTGTTTGTATTTAAATCTTTTATTAAAAATATCTCACCTTCTACATCTATATTATCTAAGTCTTGAAAATAAAAAGTCAACAAAGCTTTATCTATTCTAGGATACAATTCCCATTTAGGCTGACGATCTAAAACAACAGTTTCATCCATCGTCAGATAAGGTGTTTTGTCTACCTTTATACTGTAGTACATTGGAGCTTTATCAAGGTGTACATAATAGGTGTCATCATTAGGAACTAGAAATTCCACAGGGCCATCAGCAGTGCTTTTGAGAGAATAAGTCTTTTTTGTTTTTTTCGACTCTATGGTTATTGTTTCTTCTAGAGTAATACCCTCTTTATTTTTTAATCTTAGCAATAATACCGCTTCCGTTTTGCTAGCTTTAGTATCACTAGGCGCTTCCTCTTCCACTATTTGTGTAGCTTTAGCTACATAAGGAATCGGAATAGTATGGTTTTGGTAAGGAGCATCAGGCAATTCAAAATCAGCCTCATTACTACATCCTTTTATCATTACTTTGTACAGGTCACTAACAGGAATTAAGACTTTTACTTCACCTTTATCATCCGTTTTTTTCATTAATGTAGTTCCCTTACGTTCACCTGTAATTCTTACTGCTGTTTGGGCAACAGGTTGATTTTTCTCATCTAAGATTTGAAAGGTGATTAGTGCCTGGTCTTCAGTGGATTGAAGTATTTGTGCTTGGCTGTTTAGAATAATAGAAAGAAGGAGTACAAGTAAACATAAAGTACGCATAAAAGAAGGGTTGTAAACTATAAAAAATCTTTAAAGAAATAAACTTTATATACAACAGTATAATCCCTAATGAGAAATTAGTTACAAGCTTTTTTCAAAAAAAGAAAGGAAAGCCTTTTATGTCAATCAATCAGCACATAATTATCTAGATGAAATTGGATTCTTAATAATGATAAGTTTCTAATTTTTTTTTCTAACTTAGCAAACGTGTCTGTAAACACAATATTACCCAATTAAGACTTAACTAATCATGGATAAAAATATACAACTAACACTCTCTTTTGAAGAGGTGAATAAAGTCTTGAAGGCATTAGGTCATTTACCTTTTAATGAGGTCTATGAATTGATTGGGAAGGTTCATGAGCAGGCAAATCAACAAGCCTACAATCAACAGGCAAATAAGGACATCAACCCTAGTAACTAACACACTACAAACCTATATATAGCTTTATGGCTGAGAAACCAATACAGGTCCGGAAGGAAGAACCTAAGTTTAAGAGTATGGATTACGAGTTCCTACGGGAAGCTGGTATCCAATTGGTGCAAAAACTTTCTGGCGATATATGGACAGATTATAATCACCACGATCCTGGTGTTACTATTTTAGAGCAACTTTGTTATGCTCTAATGGATTTAGGTTATCGAACCGATTTTAAAATCCAAGATCTATTAAATGCCTATTCTCGTAAGAATAGGAAGGCTGTCAATAATGCATTTTTTGATGCTTCAGAGATACTCCCAACCAATCCTGTTAGTGTAGAAGATTTTAGAATATTGATTATTGATAGAGTTCAATACGTAAAAAATGCGTGGGTAGAACCTGTTCGTGATAACTTACAAGGGATTCAGGGATTATACCGAATTTTGCTACAAGTAGATGAGGTAGCCCGCAATCCTAAGACACTTTTAGATATCAAACATGAGGTTTTTGCTTTGTTTAATCAACACAGAAACTTATGTGAAGATTTAGAATCTATACAAATTCTAGATGTAGAAGAGGTTGTTATTTTTGCTGATTTGGATATTAGTTCTGAAATTGTAGCAGAAGAAATCTTGGCCACAGCTCTTTTCCAACTTGAAGAGCACCTTAATCCAACAATCAAATTTCATACACTAGAGGAACTACAAGAAGAAGGCTACGGAGTAGACGAAATATTTGATGGGCCTCCTCCTGTACATGGATTTATCAAAAAAACTGATCTAAAACCACTAAAACAAGAGGTTTATGTTTCTAAATTGATAGAGCTTATCTCCAGTGTAGAAGGTGTACGTAGAATCACCTATTTTAGAGTAGAAAAAAATGGCATTCCTGTAGAAGGAGATGTTATTCAGATAGAGCCTAATATGTATCCTGTTTTATCAATGGATACTATTGATGAGAAGTATTTGGATAGTGGCAATTATCCTATACAGTTTTATAGAGGAGCCCTCAACTATGAGCTAGATCTAAACACAACTAACCAGTTGTTATATTCTCTATACGCTCGATACAAGAAGGGGTATCAAATGAAAATGTTGTATGATGATAAGGATTATCCATCATCATTAAAACCAGAAGATATACCTAGATATTTTTCAGTTCAAAACACCTTCCCACTGACTTATGGGGTCAATGCTTTTGGACTACCTGATAATGCTAAACCAACTCGTGAACGTTTGGCAATGATCAAACAATTGAGAGGTTACTTGTTGTTTTTCGAACAAATAATGGCAAATTATCTGGCTCAATTGGCTAATGTAAAACATCTCTTCTCTATAGAAGATACTATAGATAGAACATACTATCATCAAGTACCTGATGATGTTCCTGGTTTGCGTGAGGTTATCAATGCAAAAGATATGGACGCCTTCAACCGAAAGGTAGAAGAGGTGACCAAAGAATTTGACCCTTATACAGATCGACGTAATCGTTTCTTAGATCATTTATTAGCAAGATTTGGAGAGCAGTTTACTACAGACTTCCTACTTAAGGTAAGTAACTATGTAGGTTTCGGAACAGATGATGAAGATACTGATCCTGAAGTAGAACTGATCAAAGCTAAAATTGAGTTCTTACAGCAGTATGTCGAGATTAGTCGCAATAGAGGTAAAGGGTTTAACTATTTAGGACAATCTCTTGATGGTTGGAATGTTTCTGGTTTGGAGAAACGAGTTTGTCTATTGTTGCACATGACACAGTCTGGTAATGAATCTTTGTTGCAAGGACTTAATGGTGAACCCCTTGATGATGAAAAATTAGAAGATATTTTAGAGATGGCTTCTCCTGATGTTAAGGAAGGTTATATTGATCTAGAAGATTTAGAAGATAAAACAACTCCTACACCTCAAGATCCTAACGATCAGCTCAATTCCTTGAATGATTTGGTTGATGGAGATGATGATGAGAATGATGAGCCTGAGAACACATATATACCTCCTCAAGAAGATGAGACACTAAACTATACAAAACGGTTTGTATTCCGTGGTGAAAGCTTAGATGACTTGATGCTAGACTTGTTGGGTAATGGAATAATGAGTCATAACTATATTGTATTGCCTGTGGCAGGTAAGGAGGCTTTTGCTATTTACTACAAAGGCAATAAGGAGATAGGAGTCGTGAAAATACGAGAAGTATCTACTCGTTTAGCTGCTCGTGTAGAAATAGAAAAACTCATCAAATACTTACACAAGATCAATCATTGTGGAGAAGGAATGCATGTAGTGGAGCATATCTTACTAAGACCTCAAGCTAAAGATCGTCATGGATTTATCTTGACAGATGATCAAGAGCGTTCTTTATTAGTGAGCTATGAGTTAGGAGATATGGATGACCAACGTCGCTTTAGCGATGAGGTACCAAGAGTAGGTATTTATAGAGATAACTATATTCTAGAGAAAGACGATAAAGAGCAACACACTATAGTATTGAAAGATAACTATGGTAAATATATTGCCAAGCATCCTGAAAAATACCATGATAGAGCTGCTGCCGAAGATCAAATCGAAGACATTATTGATTATATCCGTAGTTTCAAGAAAGGAAATGCTTCTATCTATGAGAATGTAAAATACTTTGTAGAACAACGTGAAGGATTAGAGGAGGAAGATGGCAATGTTTATTCTTTAAATCTAAGTTTGGTTATACCCAAATGGCCAACACGTTTCCAAAATGAAGACTTTAGAACACTCTTGCGTAATATTGTAATGGTAAATGCTCCTGTACATGTTAATATCGACTTTTATTGGTTGGATATAGAGCCAATGGTAGAGTTTGAAACTGTTTATTTTGAATGGTTACAAGAACGTATATTGGAAGAGCCAAAACAACCTGAATTAGATAATCAAGCATTAGCTGTAGTTCGTATGCTCAAAGAGTTTCAGGGCCAAGCTAAATTAGATGCTGAAAATGCCTAATAAGATACATAAAGATCTAATATAGATATAGAAAGAAAGTCCTTGTTATTAAGTATAGCAAGGGCTTTTTTTAGTATATTTTCAGAATTAGATATTCTACCTAGCAACATGAATTATTATATACTAATTATCAGTATTGGAATAAGTCTATTAGCCTGTCAAGCGGCAGTAGACAACGGTGAGGCTTCAAATGAGCAAATCGTTCAAGATACAAAGGACACCATTGCAAAGGATACTATAAAACCTCAACAAAAGGATACTTTACCAAAAGGTATTCAACAATTACTAAAAGCATATCCTCAGCAGCTAAAAAAGGCAACTCCTAATAGTATAATTTGGGCTGATGGAACAGAGATGTTCTATGATGATAGGATCAAAAATAAAAGCTTCAGACAATTGTTGGATGAACCTGATTTGCAAGATCAATTAGAGAATATGCCTTATAATAGAGGCAAAATGCCCCAATCTCCAGCTCGAAATGATGACCCAGGACGTATTCGATATGAGCCTTTTTTCTTGAAAATGTATGGCGAATCTAAGGATGCTGTACGTAAGAATTTAGTAGAGGTAGATTGGTTGCCTCAATCCATTGGTCAAAAACTTTTGGTGACAACTATTAATGAGGTAGATAAAAAAGTAATAGCCCTATCTGCAGAGCTAGAAAAACATCCTGAGTTGCACAAATATCTCACTAAGCCAGGAGGAACCTTCAATTGGCGAAAGATAGCTGGAACAGATCGTATGAGTATGCACAGTTTTGGTATGACCATTGATGTAAATGTAGGGTATTCTGACTACTGGAGATGGCATATAAAAGATGGTGATACAGAAGGGACTAAGGTAATCGAATACCGCAATCGAATTCCTATAGAGTTGGTTGAAATATTTGAAAAATATGGATTTATATGGGGAGGCAAGTGGTATCACTACGATAGTATGCATTTTGAATACCGCCCAGAGTTATTTCAATAATTAATATCTTAGATGAGTAGAATTGTATTATATATAATTTTCTGTATTTGTATAGGTCAACATGCTTTAGCGCAAAGACCTAATGTCCTATTGTTGGGGACTATTGCAAACAATGAATCTAAGGTAGTTTTGTTACAAGTAGATAAGCGTTATCTCAATAATACACAAGAAGAATATGCCTCTACGATCAATGAGCAAGGTAAATTTGGAATAGCTTGTTTGATAGAACTGCCTCAACTCGTTACCTTGAAATACAAGAAACAAGAAATAACACTATTTTTAGAGCCCTATGACACCTTAGAAATCAGACTTGATGGGGAAACATTTCCTAATGCTATTACCTTTGGTGGACGAGGAAAAGACAACAATGAACTTTGGCAAACATTCCAAAATAGCTTTCCACAAGACAATAACTTATTCCACTATAGACAATACAAACGAGGTAGTTATTATTACAAAATCCATGAGGATGCAGATGCTCTAATGCGCAAAAATTCAGCTAATGATTATATCCAACTCTTAGATCGAGAGCTGACCAAAAAAGAGATGTTAGCAAAGTTATATACTGCCGAAGATGATCGACGATTTACAGAAGGATTTCTTTATTTTTTGCAAGCAGAAATTGCTTATGACTACTGGTACAAACTTTTAGCTTATGGAGATATTTTTAGGTATCGAGTAGAAGAGACCTTTTTGAGCTTTATGGATTCTATAGATGGTGCGCATAGCCTGATGTTGGGGAGCTTTAAGTATCGAGAATTTGTGCAAGCAGCTGTCAATTATCGTTGTATGCAGTATCAAGAAAAAGATGCTAACCCATATATTCAACGATATCGTTATGCCCAAAAGCAGTTGACAGGTCGTACACGCTATTTTGCAATGGCCTATATTCTTAATAAAGCACTCTATAAGCAACCCCTCAAAACAGTATTGCCAATCTATGAGGATTTCATAAAAGACAACCCTTATTTCGAGTTAGATCGATTGGTTTTAGATGCATTTCAGCAAGCCAACCAGTTTATGGCAGGCACTCCTGCACCCAATTTTGAATTGCTAAATTCAAAAGGAAAGGTAGTAAAACTATCTGATTATAAAGGGAAGGTCGTTTATCTAGATTTTTGGGCAACATGGTGTAGACCTTGCATGAAAAAGCTGGAAGAACTTAAGCCCTTAGAAGCTAGTTTTGAGGGCAAAGACATAGTATTTTTACATATTTCTTTAGATGCAAGCGCCTCTACATGGCAAAAAACACTTCAAAAGAAACAGTTTAGAGGAATCCATTTGCTCAATAACCCAGAAACTAACCTAACACGAGACTATGAGGTGCTTTCTGTACCTAAATTTTTTTTGATCAACAAACAAGGCCAGTTTGCCTACACTCCCAAGAGTTTTGATCAAGCAGAACTTATAGAAGCTTTAGATGCATTGATTGCTGAATAAAAATGAGCATTGCTCTATGTAGAACAATGCTCCTATTAGAATATCTTCTAATTAGCTTATATTGCTAATAACTAATTATTTGTGCTTAGCATACAACTCAGCTACCTTGTTCCAATTAATTACATTAAAAAATGCAGAAACATAATCAGGACGACGGTTTTGGTAGTTTAGGTAGTAAGCATGTTCCCATACATCCAATCCTAAAATTGGAGTACCACCACAAGCACCAGTTTCAACATCCATAAGAGGGTTATCTTGGTTAGGAGTAGAACATACTTCTACTTTGCCACCTTTGTGTACACACAACCAAGCCCAACCTGAACCAAAACGAGTTTTGGCAGCAGCAGAAAATTTCTCTTTGAAGTCAGCAAAAGAACCATAAGCAGCATTGATAGCATCAGCTACTTCGCCAGTAGGCTCTCCACCTCCATCAGGAGACATTACTTCCCAAAATAAGCAGTGGTTGTAGTATCCACCACCATTGTTGCGTACCCCAGCTCCATGCTTAGAAGCACCAGCTAAAATCTCTTCAATGCTTTTGCCAGCAAGGTCTGTACCTTCTATAGCAGCATTCAATTTATTAGTATATCCATTATGGTGCTTGCCATGATGAATTTCCATTGTTTTAGCATCAATATTTGGTTCTAATGCATCAAATGCATAAGGTAATTTTGGTAATTCGAAAGCCATGGTTAATCTTTATTTAGAGGATTATAAAAATGGTTTATTTATTATTATTCTTAATAACAAAACCCAATATAAAAAGTTTTGGAAAGTATAAGAAATAGAATGCAGGTTTATAAGATGAATAGATGCATTAATAATGAGGCGTTTTTTAGTAATAGTTCGTTGTTTTTTAAGTCTTCTACTAAAACTTAAAAAATTATTACTTCTTAGTTCTTGATAATCAAATTATTAGTGGTTTTTACTGCGAAAATAGTTGGTGTTGATTATCAATTACTTGCGAAAAATCAACGAACTATAGTTTTAGAATAACTAAATATAAAAGACTCAATAGAGGTTTTAACTGTATTTTTAAAGGAGAATTTAAAAGGCTTTTGAACAACTATTATAGTTTTTATATTTACTATAATAGACTACTGTTCAGTTCTTAAATAAAAAGATATGCAAAATTTACAAAAGGAATTTAGGCTCCCTAACGGAACAGCCTTAATCAATAGGATAGCTAAATCAGCTATGAGCGAAAATATGGCTAATAAAAAGCATGCACCTACTTTAGAGCTGATTGAAGTTTATAAAAGATGGGGCAAAAATGGAGCAGGCTTATTGATTACAGGCAACATAATGGTTGATGCTCGTGCTATTGGAGAACCAAGAAATGTAGTGGTTGAAGATAAACGTGATTTTGAGCTGTTGCAACAATGGGCCTCAACAGTAAAAGGCACAGGAACACATTTGTGGGTGCAAATCAATCATCCAGGTAGACAAGCATTAGAATATATTAATAAGACTTTGGTGGCTCCTTCTGCAGTGCCTGTAAAGTTTCCAGGACGAAAAAAAGCATCAAAGAAAATTCCAAGGGCATTGAGTGAGGATGAAATTTTAGAAATTATCCAACGCTATGCTACCACTGCGTCTATTCTCAAAGAAGCTGGTTTTACAGGAGTGCAAATACATGGAGCGCATGGATATTTAGTGAATCAATTTTTGTCACCTCATACCAATTTGCGCAAGGATCAGTGGGGAGGTAGTCTTGAGAACAGAGCAAGATTTGTTATAGAAGTATATCGATCTATTCGAAAAGAAGTAGGTTCTGATTATCCCATTGGCATTAAATTGAATTCTGCAGATTTTCAGAAAGGTGGTTTTACAGAAGAAGAATCTATGGAAGTGATAAAAATGCTCTCAGCAGAAGGCATTGATATGATAGAAGTATCAGGTGGGAGCTATGAAGCACCAGTTATGATGGGCAATGTGAAAGAAAGCACAAAGAAAAGAGAAGCTTATTTCATAGATTATATTGAAAAAGCAAGAAAAGTTACAAATACACCTCTTATGTTGACAGGTGGTTTTAGAACAGTTGCTGCTATGGAAGAGGCATTAGACTCTAATGTATTAGATATAATAGGTATTGCAAGACCTTTTGCTGTATATCCTAATTTGCCTAACGACATTTTTACAAAATTGAGCGAAACGTTTCCTGTAGAGAGCAAAAAAACAGGTATAAAAGCATTGGATGCAGGTATTGATATTGCATGGTATGAGCAACAACTCAGATTGATGGGAGAAGGCAAAGAACCTAACCCTAATATGAGTGCTTGGGCTGTAATGTGGAGATATTTACGGTTGATTTTAGGAAAAGCTTTTAATAAAAATAAGAGTGCATAATATGCAAAAAACAGCTAAACTTAAGAGGTTAAAAGTTGCTTGAGTTTTTTGATGTTTATAGGCTTACTAATATAATGATCCATGCCAGCATCCAAGCATTTTTGACGATCTTCAGGCATAGCATTCGCTGTCATAGCAATAATAGTAGGAGCATAAGAAATCTGGTTGAGCTGGCTTTTTTTTCGAATTTGGCGAGTTGCTTCTAATCCATCCATTTCAGGCATTTGCACATCCATCAGGATTATATCAAAGTATTGGGCCTCTACAAATTTGAGTGCTTCTAAGCCATTTTTTGCAAGTTCAGGTAAGTAGCCTATCTTTTTCAAAATCCTTAAAATTAATTGTTGATTAATAACATCATCTTCCACAATTAATATTGCTACAGCTTCAGTGTTATTAGCTATAGGAATTTCAGATTTAGTGCTATTCTTTTTTGTTGAAGTAGTAGAACGCTCTGAACTCAAGGCATTGTAAATACCATTAAATAAATGATATTGCTTGACAGGTTTTAGTATGAATGTAGTGAATATATCACCATATTTAATGAATTCTAGTCCTCCTCCAGAGCTCAACATGACCAAAGGAATATTAGGCTTTTTCTCTTTGATTTGATAGCCCAATTCTAGTCCATCCATTTCAGGCATTTGATAATCTAGAATACCTAAATCGAAAGAATGTTGATCCAACACGTCTAAAGCCTTTGTGGGAGAGTCCACTACTACTGTATTTATAGCCCATTTTTTTAGTTGATGCTCCAAAATCATTCTATTGGTCGCATTGTCATCTACTATAAGTGCCCATTTGTTTTCTAAAGTAGGGAGCTGTTCAGTATAATTTTTATCTGAAGAATCAGACAATGTTTTAGCCTTGATTGTAAAATAAAAAGTAGTGCCTACATTAACCGTACTTTCTATCCATATATGGCCACCCATAAGTTCTGTCAAAGATTTAGATATTGCTAACCCTAGGCCTGTGCCACCATATTTTCGAGTATTGGTTTCATCTACTTGCGTAAAAGAATCAAACATTCTAGGCATTTGAGCTTTAGGTATTCCGATACCTGTATCTTTCACGCTAAACAAAAAATCATAGGTGTTTTGATTTTGAGTAATCGTCTTAACCGAAACAACTATTTCACCCTGATGTGTGAATTTGACAGCGTTACCTACCAGATTTATTAATATTTGCCTAAGTTTATCTGCATCCCCCTCTAACATCTCAGGAGTATTGGGTTCTATCCAATAGATCAACTCTACACCTTTGCCAAAACTTTTGGGAGCATTGATCTCCAAGACTTCTTCTATGCAAGTTCGCAAAGAGAAAGGGGCTTTTTTGAGTTTAGTATGTCCTGCCTCTAATTTAGAAAAATCTAAAATCTCATTAATAATGAGTAGCAAACGTTCTCCACTTGCTTCTATAGCTCCAACATATTCTTGTTGTTCTTTGTCGAGAGAAGTATCATTGAGAAGATTAGTCATGCCAATAACCCCGTTCATAGGAGTGCGGATTTCATGACTCATGTTGGCTATGAATTGAGAACGGGCTTTATAGGCTTCAGATAGATTTTGATTTTGTTTAACTACTTTTAAGCGTTCATTGTTGTATTTAGAACTAAACAAATTAAATAACCAAGATAGAGAGAAAGAAGATAAAATGAATATGCTAATTAAATCAATTCTTATATCAAAAGGAGATGTATATAAAGACTCTAGGCTAGGGTAAGCTGATTCTAGATAAATAAGAAGTAGAACATTGAGTATGGTGAAACTTATGACTAAGAATCTTTTTGATTCTGGATATATCACAACAAAAAATATGGAGGCTGCTAAAAACAAAATAGGTGAGGTTCCTGATAATCCTCCTATAATAAACCAATATAATGATAATACAAGATAAACGCCTATTGTTGTTGGGATTAGTAAATACTTAAAGGCATTTTTGAATCTAGCATAGTAGTACATAATAGTAAAACCAAAAGTAGATACTATTCGAAATGTTAATACCCAATTGTATGTTTCTTGTATAAGAGTACCTATAGAATAGGCAAAAGAAGTAAGGGCAGATACAAATAAAATTAGATTTAGTATCTGTTCATTAATAGGAAGTGTAGAGCGACCAACAATTTGCCTTAAATTATTCATTATATAATAGGAGTTTCTGCTAAGCTTTTAGACAAGCATTGTATCTAATAACAATGACTCAAAGAATTTAGATACTTAAATGGGAAGAAACGGGGCAATAAAAAGATAAATATAAGGATTCTATTCATTTTTATGAAATAATAAAATTTATCGTCGTTCAATATTAACAGCAGCCTTACCTTCTTCATAACTAATAGTTGTTTTGAGTGGTCGATCTGTTACCCACCAAGGCTTTTCGGGAGTTATTTGCAATACAGCTTTTTCTCCATCCCATTGAGCAGTTACGCTACCAATAGCATGGCTTTTTTGGCCATTAATATCAAAAACAAACTTAGAAGTATAAGCACCTTTGAATTTTCGACGCAAGTCAGGTAACGCTGGGTAGAAATTGACTCGAAAGCTCTCTCCTGGCCTGTTCCATTGTTCTACATAAGCAGCTTGCAGCTCTAGCGATTCTCCTTGTTTTGCAAACTCATAATTGATTGTACGCATATTATCTTTTTGCTGCACAATGACTGTATTATTTTTCTCTGTACTTGACCAATCTTGATCTATATTGAGTTTACCTTTATGGTGTGTGGAACGTAGTTGATCATCATCTTTGTGCAAGCTATAGTTGCCAATGCTAAACCCTCCTTGGGTCTGTTGCAGGGCCATGAGAAAAGGGACTAAACCTAAAAGTCTATTCATCTTATAAGGTTTGCCATCATAGCTGATGTTGCCTTTTTTTCCAAAATCTCGATGCGGTAAATCTAAGACCACCAATAATTGATTTTTGGAGTGCCCCATAGTAGAACCATTCCGCTTTTTCATATTGGTTTTTATTTGTTTGCCTTCGTAGTGAGCCTCTATTTTGGTACCCTGCACATTTTCGTAGCTAAAATCTAGATTAATGAGCTCATCGGTACTGTTATCTGTTACTTTGACAGGATAGTGTTTGCGAACTACAGGCAGTTCGGGCAACCAGTGGTCTACATTCTCTACATCTACAGTTATAAACTGATCTAGGCTACCTTCTTCAGCATCCTTCATGATCCATAAAGGGCCATCGGGTGTTTGAATTTTAGCATATTCATGCATATTCCAATCAGGATGTTGAGACACCATAATAATATCTAAATCATAGGTCAGTGCCCAAGCCTGTATAGGCCAAACGGGGAAGTCTACCATTGGTGCAGAATTGTATTCTATGGTATGTTGTTTAGGCGATTCCGCAATCCATGATTGTCGTTGCTTGTCCGTGAAAACGGCTTTTTCGGGCAACATTTTTTTTAATCCACAGCTGTTAAACATAATTAAAATAATAAATAAAGAAATGGGTTTAATACAATTTTGTATCTGGGAATTGACCATGGACTGTTTGTGATGAGTGTAAGTGTATTAATAGATAAAGCACAACAATTTACTAAAAATTAGGAATTACTTGTTTGTCCCAAGCTGAATAAAACAGCAATTACTTTAATTTAGCTAACTGTGCCAGCAACCAAGGACGTTCGGTGAGTGGGTTTGTCTTCTCTATTTCAGTTTGGAGTTCAGTTTTATCTTGCTTGTTATAAGGATTAACTTTTATTAGTTTTTCGGTAAGATTGATAATATTGCTGTACAACTCTTTCTGGTAAGCAAGTACTCCATTTCGTTGTAAATAACGACGAAAACTTGTAAGCAAGGCATCTAAAGCATCAAAATAGTCTTGCTCATAATAAATCTTGAGGAGCATTGTCTTTGAGCTAATATTTAGAAAGACATCATCAAACTCTACTTGAGCTAATAGTTCTAAGGTCTTGTCAAACTCTTGTTGTGCAAAAGCAAGTTTTGCGTAGACAAATTTTGCATAGTTTTCTTGATATTCGTCTTCTAAGTAAGGAGTATATTCTTTTATGAATAGATCAACCCAAGCATACTCTTTTAAGCGAATAGCTGCTGCTACAATATTTTTGTAAGTAAACCGACTCAATACATCCTGATCAATAAGAATACTATGTTTTAGGCCATATTGGAAGAGTTCCAAAAGTGCTCGAACATATTTCTCCGCACCACTATTAGATAATCGAATACAGTAATTGATGGCTATCAAATAGATGTTTTTAATTTCTTTAGGAGTTAGAATATTATGGTGTTTGTAGAGAAGCAATTTTAGGGTTTCAAAATATTGCTTGTCTTGAGGATGAGCTAAAGCCATATAAGCATTGTAATAGAGTTGAATAGATGGAATATTTTCAAACTTTCCATTTTCAATGTCTTTAAGAATAGGCTCTAATAAAGGTATTTGATATACAGCTTTGTATAATCGTTGGTGGGTGACAGCCAAGCAAGCATGGTCTAAGGATTGGAGTATAAAACTCAGGTAATGATTGTCAAAGACAGCTTGTAGGTTTGTTTCCTGATTTTGGATAACTATATTTTGATGCTCAAAAATAATCTTTTCTAAACGGTATTGTTGGCTATAATATACACTGTTTTGGATAGAAGTATTTGTCTGATCTTTCTGTGCTTTTTGAATATATTGTTGAGCATATTTATTCAGCTTTCGCTCTTGAAAGAATAAAATTAAGGCTTTTTTCTTTGAAAAAGTATCTTTTTTTTGCGATGAAAAATAAATAAAATCTTCTAATAATTGTACGCTTAGATTCATAAGCGAATTAAGTTTTAGCTCATTGTATGTTTCTACAGGATAGACATAAGCGAATAGATCTTCTTTTTTAGATGTTTTAGGAGTTAGTTTTCTCTTGTTTAGTAGTTTTAAAAGGAGTTTTGAACGATCTTTTCTATGGTTGTGAGCAGGTGAGTTTATCCACTTTTTTAATAACTCTTTTTCGTTTCGATTTAGTATGTTTAGTATCCCTATTAATTTACTATTATACATAAGTTAGTTGCTAAATATTTACGTAATATCTTAATAATACGAATTTTTTGTTATTGTATATACTTTAGGTCTGCAATATATTTGTGTTGTCATTAAAAGTTATTAAAACAAAACATAAATAAAGGTTATGTAAGTAATTATAGTAGATGATAAATTGTTCTTTTTTATTTAGCCCTTCGTTAGACAACCTACCTTAATAGCTAAGGCTATTAGGCAGAACATCTACCTTGTCTAATCAAAAAATTACGGCTTTATCTC
>JAAEPD010000542.1 GCA_024222455.1 Aureispira sp. | reverse complement strand
TTATTTTAGTACCAACTCTGGTGTCACCTCCAATGTTCAACTAGTGGGGACAGGCAATCAAAGTATAAGTGGTGTAGGAGTACTGCATGATTTGGATATATCCAAAGCCTCAGGAGATGTATTGATGTTGGATGCTTTGCAATTAGGAGAAGGTCAGCTAACTGGAGCTGGTTCAATCAAAAACACAGGGGGTATAATGGAGATCATATCAACATATATCTTTGATTTGGGAGGAGATGTAGATGATTTAGAATTTAATACAACAGGTACAGATGTATACTTGTTTCAAGATTTGGTGGTCAACAATGATTTGACGATAACAGCAGTAAATCGTTTAAGAAATGATTTTAATTACAAAGTATCGGGGGATGTAATAGCAACAGATCTTGGTTATTTTAGTACCAACTCTAGTGTCACCTCCAATGTTCAACTAGTGGGAACGACAGATCAAAGTATTACAGGAGTAGGAGTTTTGCACGATTTATACATAGCAAAGCCCTCTGGAGATGTATTAATGTCTGCATTTAATCTTACATTCAATCAAGTGGAAGTTACAGTAGGCACTTGGGATGTTTTAGGGAATACAGTTACTGCTACCAATTTTGATATACATACTAATGGTGTGGCTACAGGTACAGGTGTACTAGTTGGAGGTATAGATGTTGAAACAGATGGTACATTAGGAGGTGATTTGGTGGTGACTGGGAATGTGCAGGTAACTACAGGAGGTACAATCAATGCTGGCAACACTATAGGCCAATTGACCATAGATGGAAATCTAACTATGGGCACAGGAACTACGGTTTTTATAGATTTTACAAGCGGCTCAACTCCAGGTACAACCTATGATCAAGTTGTAGTAAATGGTACAACAACTATTTCTAATGCAACCTTAGCTGGAAATGCAACAGGATTTATAGGAGCTACACTGACTATTCTTGATAATGATGCTACTGATGCTGTAATAGGGACCTTTTCAGGTTTAGCAGAAGGCGGAATTATTAATATTGGTGGTGTCAACTATATGATAACTTATATGGGTGGTTCTGGTAATGATATTGAACTAACGGCAAATTTTGGGAAAAGATATGTAGATCTCAATGCAACAGGTGCAAACAACGGTTTATCTTGGAATGATGCTTATACTAGTCTTAAAGATGCTCTTGATTTGATAAATTTAGGAGATACTATTTGGGTAGCTGCAGGAACTTATAAAGCAAGTACAGGAACAGATCGTATGGCTAGTTTTATGGTGCCTGATGGAGTGAAGGTTTATGGAGGTTTTGCAGGTGGTGAAACAATGTTGAGCGAACGTAATTGGGCAGCCAATCCAACAATTTTGAGTGGAGATTTAGGTGCACAAGGTGATGCTAGTGACAATAGCTATAATGTAGTACGTACTCAAGATGTTTCAAAGAATACCATTTTAGATGGTTTAATCATAGAGCATGGAAATGCCAATGGGACACCATATCCATATAACCGAGGAGGCGGAATTGCTAATAATGGTATGAATTCAGGGAACTCTAGTCCAACTATACAAAACTGTATTTTCCGATGGAATATGGGGACCTATGGAGGAGCTATTTCTAATATGTCCAACTTTAATGGAGCTGTTAATTCTGCAATTACAGGTTGTTTGTTTATGAAAACACTAGTGTATGGGGATCAGCCATTAGCAATGGCACTTATCAAGGAGGAAGCAATAATTCAGTGATTACCAACTGTACCTTTGCGGATAATGTAGGAACCAGTATTTACAATGGAAATGGAGGTGCTTCAATTATTATCCAAAATAGTATTATCTGGGATTTTGGCGCACCATTGCACAACTATGGCAACGAGACAACAGTACAAAATAGTATCGTGAAAAGTAATGTTTTTTCAGCAGGAACAATAGATGGAGGCAATAATATGTTTGCTCTGAATCCAGAGTTTGTAGATGCTGCTAATGATAATTATGGCTTAAAAGCTTTTTCAGCAGGAGTAGATGCAGGCTCTAATGGGGTATTGCCAGCAGGGTATGCTTCAGACTTATTAGGAGGGGCTAGAACTGTGAATGCAACAGTAGATTTAGGAGCAATAGAGCGTGCAATGGCACCTTCAATCATTTATGTTGATCATACTGCTATAGCAGGTTTAAACAATGGTACAAGTTGGGCAAATGCTTATACAACGTTACAGGCAGGAATAGATGCAGCTTCTACACGTACAAGTGTTTGGGTAGTAGGTGGAACCTATCTGCCAACTGCTAATACCGATCGTACTATAAGTTTTGAAGTAGCTAGCGGAGTGAAAGTTTATGGAGGATTTGCAGGAGGCGAAAGCCAGTTGAATCAAAGAGATTGGGCGACTAACCCAACAATTTTGAGTGGAGATATCGGAGCGCAAAGCAACAATAGTGACAATAGTTATAATGTAGTGCGCCTGCACAATGCAGATACAACAACAGTCTTAGATGGTTTAGTCATTGAACAAGGAAATGCGAATGGCAGTCCTTATCCATACAATCGTGGTGGTGGCTTGTCTAATAATGGGATGAATTCAGGCAACTCTAGTCCAACTATTCAAAACTGTATTTTCCGTTGGAACATGGGGACCTATGGAGGAGCGATCTCTAATATGTCCAACTTTAATGGAGCTGTAAATGCAACAATTACAGGTTGTTTATTCTATGAAAATACAAGTACAACAGGTTCTGCAATTAGTAACGGAACCTATAGAGGAGGAAGCAATAACTCAGTAATCACCAACTGTACCTTTGCAGATAATACAGGAACAAGTATTCACAATGCGAATGGAGGAGCATCAATTACTGTCCAAAATAGTATTATTTGGGATGCAGGAGCCCCATTGTACAATTATGCCAACGAAGCAACAGTACAACACTGTATCTTGGTAAGTGGAGCATTGCCAGCTAGAACGATAGATGGTGGAAATAATATGTTTGCAACCGATCCCATGTTTGTGGATGCAGCAAATGATGATTACAAGCTACAAGGAGTATCGCCAGCTGTTGCAGCCGGTTCTAATGCTTACTTGCCAGCAGGCTATACTTTAGATTTGGCTTATACGACTCGTCAAAATGGGGCAATAGTAGAAATAGGTTGTTATGAAGATGGTGTGAGCAGTGCTAAAACAATGGCCAACAATAATCCTAGAACAGTAGATGAAAATACGAGTGCAGAAGAAGAGCAAGCAATAGAAACAGTAATTGAAGAAGAACTAGAAATGAGTTCTTTAGAAGATGCTGCTACTGTAATGAACATGACAGTATATCCAAATCCAGTACAGGATATTGTGAATATTCGTTTAGCAGGAATTCAAGAAACAGTCAATTTACAGTTGGTAAACACAACAGGACAGACTATCCAACAAGAAGTATTGGACATACAAGAAGGACAGGTTATCCAGTTGGATATGAGTCGCTTGGCGAATGGGATTTATCTATTGAATCTACAATTGAAGGATGGTACTCGACTAAATGAAAGAGTGGTTAAGTTCTAAGTTTATGCAATATAATAAGTCATTTGACTTTTTTAAGTATAGCCTCAGCTTATGTCTGGGGCTATACTTTTTTAGTGCCTAAGATGATAATTCCTGCTTTTTGCGCTTCAAGCGCCAACCAATAAAACCAAGCATTAAGATAGCTAAAGCACCCACTCCAATACCCAATTGCCAATACCAAGTGTGGTTTTTGGAGTAGACTTTTATCGGGTTGGTATTGCCTAGCTGTACAAAAGGAGCCCAAAAGAAAGGATGACTAGCTATGCCTTTTGCTCGGCTTAGGTATTCACGTTTTGCTTGTTGTAGAGCAACAGGTTTGTTCAACCCATTGTATAAACCTTCATAAAAAAATTGCATGATTTGAGCCGTAGAAAAATCATTAACCTCCCAAAGTGTCATGATAAGGCTAGGTGTACCCGCATACATAAAAGAACGTGCTAAGCTTGCTACACCTTCTCCATGTTTGAATTTCCCATAACCAGTTTCACAAGCACTCAGTACTACTAAGTCTGTGGTAATGGGTATTTGAGTGAGTTCATAAGCAAAAACAAAGTTATCTTCAGTAGTATCTCCATTTTCAGAGAAAGCTAAGCTAGAAGCAAAAGCATGTTCTTTGTTGAGTAAACCATGCATAGCTAAATGTATAATGCTGTATTGACTACGATCTAATTCTTTGAACTGTTTTTCGTTGGCAGCTTCATTAAAGAAAAAATTGCCAGCATAATTTTTTTGTAATTCTTCTAACTCTGTTTGTGCTCCAGGCAAATCAATAAGATGGTTTCGTAGTTTCTGTAGTTTATCTGAACGGCCTATGTTTTCCCAGCGGCTAGGATCTTTATAAGAAGCAGCAAAGCCTAATATGCCTTTAGACCCACTAGTTTTTTTCTGCATGGTTTGATGCCAGAGAGAAGTAGAATAAGCATAACTTATATTATAATGATTAATAAGGTAATCTAGGTTTTTGTAGTTGGTGACATCAGAACTATCTTGAGGTAGAGAGCAGAGTAGAGCCTCAAAAGGAATATAGTTGAGCTCTTCGCTAGGCACAATAGTAAGATGGTTAATCTCTTTGCTTACAATCAATGAATCTAAACCTAAGTCTTGATGTAATTGATGAGCAGCATGGATATAGTTTTTGTAAATTGTTTTAGGGCTATTTTTGAGCAAGCTTTTGCTGGTTAAAGCGTAGCGAAGTTTTTTTATTCGAGTACCAATGTTTTTTATTTTTAAGAACTTAGCATAAGCAGTATCTTCTTCAATATAGATTATAACAATATTGTCTCCTCGTGTTTGATAATCAATAATCGCTTCATTTTCTTTAAGCTGTTTTTGCAAAGCAGCTATGTTGGGTATATTAACAGCGTATTTGAGATTATGGTAGTTTGGGTCTTTTATGGCCAATTCTTTTAGGAACTGTTCATATTCTACATGCAACTCTAGTATTCTAGCTTGATTTTTTTGAATAGCCAAACTATCCCTTTGTGTACTTGCATCTAAGAGCTTTTTTTTAGCTTTTCCTATTTCCTTTTTTAGTCTTGCTTCTTCTTCTAGCAGTTTTTTGTCAATATTACCCAATTGAGATTCTTGTGAAGATTGAAGGGTACTTAGGAGTTGTGAGTTTTTATTTTTTTCAAAAATACGATGAATCTGATTTAGTAGTGTAGGTGTTTTGAACTCTGTATAATAATGCTCTACCATTCTAATTGTTGCTGCTGTGACAAACTTATCTCTATCCCCAAAGATAGATTGTAGAGCATCATTAGATATACTTTTAGCATTTTCATCAAGGATAGCATCTATTTCTAGAATTGATTCTAACATGCGATGCCCTGCTTCTTTGTTATTTTCCTTTATATATTGTTGTTTGAATGCCACTAATTTGGCTCTTGTTAACAAGAAAACTTGACTCCAACTAATACAAATTTTGTTGGTGTTGGCAATAGGTAGAACCTTATTATGATCTGTATTGGTCTCGTTGGGTAATAGGGCTAATATCCCTTTATGAAAACTTTCAAGGGCTTTGTCATAGTTCTTTTGACGTTGATAAAGGTTTCCTAAATTTCGATAGAGAACAGCTAGGTTAGCTTCAACTTTGATGCCTAGAACTTCATATATACGAGCAGCTTCAAGATAGTGTTCAATAGCAACCGGTAGGTATAAAGCTCTATTTTTTTTCTTTTCTTCCTCAGATTCTTTGAAATTTTTCCAGCCCTTATACAAAAGACCTAAATCTATATAACTCCTAGCCACATCAAGATTATTTGTTGATCCATAATAAGCCTTTTTTTTATCAATTAAAGCCTTCATTATTTCTACAGCTTTAGGTGAGTTTTTTCTCCTATAATAAACTATTGCTTTTGTATGGATAAAATTAAATAACTTAGGTGAGTTAGTCCCTAAATCTTGTTCAACTTTGGAGATAGCTTCATTTATCCAAGTTAAAGCATCAGGGTTATCTGCATCAAGCTCAGTTTTAAATCTCAAGAGATTAGCTAAAGGGAGTTGAGTGCTCTTAATTTGACGAGCAAGCGTTTCAGCAGAACTTATATAATTGGAAGTACGTTGGCTATCTCCAAGCCTTGAGTAATTTATAATTAACTCTAGGTGAATATTAACTAGTTCTATTTTGGAATAGTTTGGTGATTCTTTTAATGTTTTTTCTGCTAATTGGAATTGCTCTATAGCATTTTTAAATTCGCCCTTATTAGAATAGGCAATTCCTAAGGCCTTATAAGCTCTAACAATAAGTTTTGTATTGGATTTAAACTCTTTTAGGATAGTGTTTAATAATTTTTTTCGCTTCTCTATGATTGTTTCATAGTCATTGTCTGTATAAAAGCTAGCATTGAGTAATGTTTCACTATAAAGCTCTTGTAAGTTGTGTTTTTCATAAAGTTTAGCTGCTTCTTGAAGCTGCCCAAAAGCTTTTTGTTTATCCTCTGGTAAGTTTTTTTTTAGCTGACGGGCAGCAAGCGTGTCAGAGTGTATATCTTGTGTTTTTGCAGTAGAAAATATACTTAAAATAAGAATAATGGTTATGAAGTAATGTAACATGGGGAATGGTTGAGGAAATAAAGGTTATGTAAGTAAATTTTGTATAGAGATAAAGCCGTAATTTTTTGATTAGA
>JAAEPD010000541.1 GCA_024222455.1 Aureispira sp. | reverse complement strand
CTAAAATTCCTGTTATTTGGATTTTGTGGCGCTTTTCCCAAAACTGTATAAATACATTTTGAGCGAGTTCTTGACTAATCCCTTGGTCGGTTACCAATCTGTAGATGGCCTTGTACACAGTAGGGTAGTGCTCGTCAAAGATAGTTTTTAGAGCTTGCTGGTCATTGGCTTTTAACCGTTTTAGTAGTATGGTATTTTTATCTTTAGGCATTCATAGCAGTTGTCTGTTCTATAGTACAGCAAATTTACATAATATTTTGGCTGTCCAAAAAAGTCTAATCTAAAGTTTAGTATTTTGTTCAAAAAGTGTACTTTCAGTTTGCTAGAGCAAATGGATTAAAATAATAAAATGTAAAAAATATTCTGTAGAGGAATCCCCCTAGCCCCCTTTATAAGGGGGAATTTATATACACAATGTGTTCACATACTCTATTCCCCCTTATAAAGGGGGCTAGGGGGATTCCTCTACAGTTAGTAATAAGTCGTCAAAATAATATATACTATGAATATAGCAGTACTTCCAGGGTCGTTTGACCCCATCACCAAAGGCCATGAAGATATTGTACGTCGTGCATTACCTCTATTTGATAAACTGATTGTAGCAGTAGGCATCAACTCTGTCAAGAAATATCTATTTCCATTAGAGCAACGCTTAGCTTTTTTGGAGGCTACCTTTGCAGATGAGCCCAAGGTAGAGATTGATACTTATCAAAAATTGACCGCAGATTATTGTGCAGAAAAAGGTGCTCGATTTATCTTACGTGGTACTCGTAATTCTACAGATTATAACTACGAAAATACAATAGCTCACCTCAATAGAGATTTGGGAGATGGCTTAGAGACTATTTTCTTGATGAGTGCACCAGAATATAGTTTTTACAGTTCTACTATTGTTCGAGAGATCATAAAAGGTGGTGGCAATGCAGATAAGTATGTGCCGGATGCTATAGTTACTATGTTGTAGAATACAAAAAAAGGCTGTCTTTGAAGACAGCCCATGTATATTATTGCTTAATCAGTTGCTTGGTCGTATAAGTATCTGCATTGCTTATCCGCAGTAGATATTGCCCACTAGCCAATTCGCTCAAGTTGAGTTGATGCTGTGTGGCTTGTTGTATGTTTTCTGTCTTCAATTGTTGCCCTTGTAGGTTGAACACTTCTAGTGTATAGTCATCTTGCTTACCTAGCTTGATGTTGACTAAATCATGACTAGGTGTTGGGTAGATATTGATGTCTAGGTTTTGGTTTTGGATTTTTTCTGTGCTGGTGTATTGAGTCGTGTTCAATTGCACATAGACCTTGTTAGTTGATGATTCTTGGAAGAAATCTAACTTTCCATTTTTATAAATCTCTCCAAATGCAAAATAAACGTTTCCTGCTTGAATACTTAGTCCAAATGGACTAGATTGTGCTGTTGAACTAAAGTTGGGAACAGTAGAAGTACCTGTATTAGGAATGTATTTAAATGTTGTACTATTTGTTGTGTAGAAAAAGTCTAAGTCACCATCTTTATCTATATCAAGGAACTGGAAATTGTTAGAAGAAGGAAGTGAAAATGGATTTAAAACGGGAGTTGTAAAACTAGGAGCACTTATGGTTCCTGTGTTTTCATAGTAATAGTAGTCAAGCGCATAGTTAACTCCATTGTAAGTGTGTACTAATATGTCAAAGTCTCCATCCCCATCTAAATCAACTAAATCCATATTGTCGATAGTGTTATTAGGAACATCTGCCAAATTGAAGGGATCAGTAGCTAGAGTATTAAAGTTAGGAGAAGTAGCAGTACCCTTATTTTCATAATACATAAAATCTCCAACTTTACCATAACCATAGCCATTACCATCATATGCATAATATATGAAGTCAAAATCCCCGTCATTGTCAAGATCTGCAAAAGCAGAGTATCCACCTCTACCACCTTGATTAGATATTAGATTGGTCGCAAAGTTAAACGGATTAGTTTGAAGTGCGCCATAAGAAGCTGCATTTCCTGTTGATGTGTTAGGGATATATTGCAGTTTGCCATTACCACGATTATAATAGATAATATCTTTGTCGCCATCATTATCTATATCTACAAATTCAGGCCTGTTATTTAAAGCTTTACTGGCATTTAAACCATAAGGGTCAAGTTGAACAGAAGAGCTAAACGTCTGAGCATAGACATTACCTTGCAACAACAAAGCAGCAGCAGAACCCAAAGCTAGCTTTTTCACCTTATCAGTAGAGAAATAGCGAAATAGCTTATGGTAGAGTCTTTTTACCTTTTTGATAAGGGAAGGACTATTCTCTTGAGTCTGTTGAGTCTTGGTCAAGAGTTTTTGCAGTTTAGCAAGGTCTTTAGAAATGTTTGCATGTTTCATACAATAGGATTTTAT
>JAAEPD010000540.1 GCA_024222455.1 Aureispira sp. | reverse complement strand
TCGAGTCCAGTATAAGCTCAGGGAGCGTTTTCTCATCATTGCCACTGGACTTCATAATCTAAGAGTTATTAATCCTTTTAGAAGGTATTCTAAACATTAAAATCTAAATCTTTATAAAAATTACTTACATAACCTTTAATGTAGTTGGATTGTAAGTTAAATTTAAAGCATGCCAGCCAGCCACACCTAGCACCAAAGAATTAACATCTTTTGATTTATGGGCATGATGAAAATAATCAACTCCAGTAATATAATTATTAGTGCAATTTGTTTGAGAACAATTACGTGTCATATAAAACAGAGCACCATTTAAGGCATCTGCAGGTGAGCTCCCCACACTACCAGCGGTCTCTGCATACTTAGCATAAGGCACCGAGACCATCTGAGAAGTTCCCATAACAGAATAATTGGTTCCTCCATTTACATCCATTTCTACACGTAGATAGTGCGAAAAGCTTCCCCAATTAATACCCGAAAAAGCACCACTTTGTACACTTCCCCCTCCTATTTGCAAGTCAAAAGCTCCATTCACATCTGTGGCTGGATTGTGGGTTTCTTGGTAAACTATTGCTCCAGAGGTAGAACCTTGCAAGATGCTAATACGCACACTGATGGCTTGGCTAGAAGCTACACTCCCAGCACTGTTGTAGGCTACAGCTTGATAGTTGATTAGGTCTGGCGATTGGGCAAATATGCTTAGGACTATAAATTGTGCAAATAGTATTGTTATTATTGTTTTCATAGTTATTTACGAGTTAATATTGAAGAACATATACAAGTTCCAGATGAATCATTAATTGTAAAGTTAAGTGTCATCGTATTATAGTTATTACTGACAGAACCTGTTCCAGTTCCTACTGCAGACGTACTATTTGGATGCTCTATACTTGATATTTGTATATTAGAGGTACTAGGATTATAAGTCATAGAAAACATAGCAGAATAATAGTTATCTACTAACACAAAATCATTTACATTTGCACTTTTAGAATCAATACTATAAACAGCAATGTGATTTATAAAACTTGCATCACAAGTTGACTGACTACAAGTAGTAACAGTACTATAAACTTTTCCAATTATTTCTGTTTCTACAATACTACTTCCCCCCACACTACCAGCAGTCTCCGCATACTTAGCATAAGGCACTGATACCATTTGAGATGTACCCATTACAGAATAATTCGTTCATCCATTCACATCCATTTCTACACGTAGGTAGTGCGAAAAACTTCCCCAACTGATACCACCAAAACTCCCACTTTGCACACTACCTCCACCTATTTGTAGATTGAAAGCTCCATTCACATCTGTGGCAGGATTATGCGTTTCTTGGTAGACTATTGCTCCAGAGGTAGAACCCTGCAAAATGCTGATACGCACACTGATGGCTTGGCTAGAAGCTACACTCCCACTACTATTGTAAGCTACAGCTTGGTAGTTGATAAGGTCTGGCGATTGAGCATATACACTCAAGGCTATAAATTGGGCTAATAGGGTTATTAGTATTATTTTCATAGTTTTACTTGTTAATTATTATTGACGAGTTAAAGTCAATGTACATTGAGAGGTACCAACTCCACCTCCTGATCCGTCAGTAACTGTATAGTTCAGATTAATAGTATTATAATCTGAGCTAATTGTTCCTGTTGCAGAGGAACTAGAAACAATACCATAACCAATAGCAGTTCCTGAGGTAATAGTCAAAGTACTAGGATTAATTGTTAGCTTTAAAATTCCTCTCATACTCCCCAAAACAATAGTATTAGGGTTTGTTTTAGATAACTTACTAGTCAAAATTAAATCTGGAGCAGAAAAATACCCTTCAAAGGTTGACCCTGATTGACTACTACTTGTAGAAGTTATTCGAAAAAAAGCATCCCCTAACTCCTGCTCTAAAGGGCTACTTCCTCCCACACTACCAGCGGTCTCCGCATACTTAGCATAAGGCACCGAAACCATCTGTGAAGTACCCATAACAGAATAATTCGTTCCACCATTCACATCCATTTCTACACGTAGATAGTGCGAAAAACTTCCCCAACTGATACCACCAAAACTCCCACTTTGCACACTACCTCCACCTATTTGTAGATCAAATGCTCCATTTACATCTGTGGCAGGATTATGCGTTTCTTGGTAGACTATTGCTCCAGAGGTAGAACCTTGCAAGATGCTAATACGCACACTGATGGCTTGGCTAGAAGCTACACTCCCAGCACTGTTGTAGGCTACGGCTTGATAGTTGATTAGGTCTGGTGATTGGGCATTACTGCTTAAGCTCAAAGCTTGGATAAACAAAGCTATAAGTGTTATTTTTAGATATTGCATGATCTATTTTTTTATAATTTTATACGATTTCTGTGTCTTAGCTTGAAGATCTTCTATTGTCAAAATATAAGTACCTACAGGCAAGTCTGTCACAGAGATATTAGTACTATTATCCTGTAGCTCTAAAGCTTTAAGTTGCTTCCCACTTACATCCAAAAGTCTAGCATTTAACGGTTTGCTAGGCAATTCTTCTACTTGAATATTTAAGATAGATGTTGTTGGATTTGGATATACAGCCAACTCAATTTCAAGCGCTTTTACATCCTCCACTCCTACTGTTTCTTGTACAATTAGGGAATGTCCATGATTTAAGCTACCTGCATTTCCTCCATCTAATTTACCTACAATCAATTCTCCCAACGACCATTTCAGCTGTGTTCCATTGCTGGCAGTGTGCGTGCTTCCTGCACTGTTCATCACTTCATTCCCTATAGTTTGAGCTTGAGCAGAGCCTGCCCAAAAACTAAATCCTAGTACCAATATTAATACACAAATTTTCATTTTCTTTTTGTTTTAATTTTATAATCTTTTACAAGATAAGCTTAGATAAAAATCCTTGCAAACCATTTTTGAGCTAAATATTAAGACTTCAAACACTAAAAAACTCTATAAGTTAATAATAACCAACAAAATAAAACAACTACACTAATATTTAATTACTCGAATTGTTTTTGCCAACCCAGCAGAAGTTTTTAGTTGTATAAAATATACTCCTGTACTCCCTTTTAAGTCTAGCTCTATTTGTTGAGCATTTGAATATTCAAATTCTTCTATAACCTGTCCCATTATATTCACTATCTTTCCTTCTATATTCTCTTGCGTTTGAAATAGATCTAAGATCAGTTTGCCTTTAGTTGGATTTGGATAAACAACTATACGGTTCTGAATATCTATGCTCTCTAAACCTGTAACCAACACAGCATAACAACTAGATGTAGTTGTACAGCCTCCTACTGTTATCTCTACAGCATAATTGCCACTGCTTGTAGGCGTAAAACTTTGGTTAGTTGCTCCTACTATTGGATTGTTATTATTATTGCAATCCAACCACTGATAAGTTGCTCCAGATTCATTGGAACTAAGCATAGCTCCCAACACAGTTACGCTAGTATCTAGAGTGACAGGAATAATTGTTGGCTTTTGTGTCATTTCTTGAGCACAAACATTACAAACGACAGTTCCTTCTGTCCAATGTTCTTCAGGAGTTGCAGATTCTATTAGTCCATAATTATTGCCTCCCACTTTTTTGTCTTTCACCTCAAGGCTAGTGCCTTCATCAAAATTATAATACAACAATAAATTAGCCTCGTTTCCAACCAAGCAAGTGTTCATTTTACTGCTAATATCTGACTGAGTAAGCACCTTATTCCAAATACGAACTTCATCCATTTTACCATTCAACTCTAATCCAGAATAATGATAATAATCGTTGCCCAACAATACCCACAAGGTATTCGATAAAAGTGTTGTAGTCGTTCCTGAGCCAGTTCCTACACTAATGCCATTCACAAATAACTCTATAGTCCCATTATTAAAAGTAGCAGCTACATGATTCCAAGTATCTAACGTCAATACATCTGCTGCATCGACAGAAGTATTACCTACAGAAAATCTTAACCCCTTACCATTATTGTTGGTAGAACTATAGGTATCTAGAAAAAACTCCTTATTGGTAATCGCATTATACCCTTCATAATTAGAAATTAGTCGATCTTCATCTGTCGATCTAGGATACACCCATGTTTCTACCGAAAAGGTAGAAGTTGAAGGCATTAGAAGATTGGTCATTACTTTCCTTACTGTTCCATCAAAATCTAAGGCTTGGCCTTTAGTAGAGACTTGTTGACTGCAAACAAAAGCACCTTTGCCCCAATCTGTATAAGGGTCCATTCCATACAAGACACCATCCTTACCATTTGCCTTATCTGCAACAATATTAGAACCTTTCCCTTCTTCTAGATTATAATACAACAACAGGCCTGGTTCTGCCCCTGTCAGACATCGATCTTTATTTTTATCAATATCTGCTTCCGTCAAGGTTTTGTTCCAAACACGGACCTCATCTATTTTACCTTCAAAAGTCTCATTTTGACCAGAAAATGTTTGAAAATCCTCTCCTATAGCCAATTTTTTAGTACAATCTTCAGCTATATAAGTATTAGGATTAAAGTCAGTTGCTACAGTATCACCGTCTACATATAAGGTCATATCCCCATTATCAAAAGTAGCAGCTACATGATGCCAAGTATCCTCTGTCAAGGCACTGTAAGCTATAATCGTTCTATATGCTGCAAAAAATTTCAAGTTCAACTTGTTGCCAAAAGCCCCATCTACATACAAAGTAAAGGTGGAAGAATCAGCAGAGCCTGTTCCATAAAAATTAGACATAATTATACGCTTTCCTCCCAAAGAAACATAAGGAGCATAGACCCAAGCTTCTACCGAAAAGTTGCTAGAGTTAGGCATACAAAATGGTGTATTTATTTTGTCATTAAGCCCATCAGAATCTAAGGATTGTCCAAAATCTAATACATTTCCACCCACTATTCCATATACATTATAAGTACTAGTATCATAAATCTCATTGGTATTGAATGTTAGACCAGTTCCTGTACCAATAATAGGCCCATCAACGATGGTATTATCATCATCATTTCTTAAATAATACTCTACACCGGTCACCGAACTACCTGTAGTTACTTGAGTCTCATCACCTAAACAAACAGTGCTTGAAGCAACAACATTCTCATTATTAAGACTGACTACATTCACCGTTACTTGAGTCGTTTGGCCTGATGGTGAAGCAGTACAGGTATATGTAGTAGTAGCTGTAGGCGTAAATGGCTGCCCATCTACAACACCATGACTCCAAGTATAACTGTTATCACAACCTCCCATCAAACGAACAGGAGTGCCTGTACAAACAGTCGTGGCAGAAGCTGTAGCTTCTATCAAGCTCTGATTTTCATAAGCTCCTAAATCTATAGTGCCATTAAAAATACGTGGTTGTCCTGCCAAATCGGTGCTTGGCAAAGTCAGACCAGCAGTAGTTCCTGCATTGGTTGCAGCTCCACAAGCAATGCGATAATCATCATTATCAGGATCTACAAAATTAGGTGTACCTATTATAGTATTATTAAAAATAGGAGAGCCTGAAGAGCTTTTTACATTCCAAGTTTCTTTCTGAAACAGGCAATTATTAATAGTTGTACCAGTTCCTACTACACCAAGAACTTCAGCAACCGTATTTGGTCTATGGTCATAAAATATACAATTACTTATAGTAGCAATAGGTGCATGAATTCTAACTGTTTGGTAATAATTCCATGGAGCTAACAATTCATTTTTTGTAAATGTACAGTTGGTCACATCAATAGTACCAGTAGCCCCAAGTAATATCCCACCTTCTCCATTTGTACTATTATCTACTAAACAATTTGTGTATTTTATATTGGTACCACTGACCATATAAACAGCCATATGTGTATTGTAACTGAACCTACAATTTTCTACATCAGCACTACCTCCATCTGCATAAATCCCTCCACCTTTTCCACCGCTACCAGTCATTGTATTTTTCTCAAAAACACAATTCCTAAGTGTTAATGCAACATTATCTAGGTACATTCCAACTCCTTCTCTTCCTGTTCCGGTTGCTATTATAGTATTACTTTGAAAGTTACAATCATGAAATTGAGCAGTGTTGTTGCTCAAATAAAGAACACCTCCTTTTTGTGTACTAAGCCCAGAATTCATTCTAAGTGTATTGTTCTCAAAATCACAATTATGAAACTCTACACTTCCGCCTACAGCATGAATAGTTCCTCCATCTTTGTAGCCTTGATTGTACTGGAAAATACAGTTTCTAACTATAAAGTTAGAGTTATTAGTTGCATAAATAGCTCCTCCTAAGTCATTGCCTGATGTAGACGCATAACCGTTTTGCAAAGTAAAACCATCTAACTCTACAACTCCTGAACTTCCATCTGTTCTAACCAAATGGTAACTTTGATTTCCGTTGCCAAAATCTCCTTCCAGTATTGTAAGATTCGTTTGCCAGTTTCGTTGGCTAAGCATCGTTTCTGTTCCGTTAAACCCACCATAGACTTTTACGCCATTTGGGATTTTGAATGTTTTGGCTTTATCTGATCCAGGAATAAACCCATTAAAATCCTTGGAAGGCAGGTAGGTTCCTGCTGCCACCCATACTTCCCCAGAAGCCGTAGAAAATAAAGCTTCGCCTAAATCTGTGTAGGCATTTGCCCAAGTACTTCCATTATTATTGCCTGTAGCATTGGCATCTACATATATCGTAATAGCATAAGAATTTAGGCTAAAACATAAGAAGCAAAATATAAAAAGTGCACTAGTTAAATTCAATCTCATAATTCTATTTTTTATATCAAAAATAATAGGTTCATTTCAATCATATCTCAATATAACCTTATCTAAGATTTTTTTCAATCTATTTTATTCTTTAACCTTAAATCCCCAAACAGCCAAGACACTCATAAACAACTAACTAACAGACAACTAAGCGCCCACCCTATACTTTTTCCATTAGCAGTATCATATATAAAATGGTCTTTACATCTTTAAAATCAGTAATGATAATAAATATGCAAAGACCATCTTTCTACTAAAAAATATTCAATTTTAAATTCTACTAACGTACACAATGACAATAGTTGTCCCCTCCTCCTGATCCAGACCAAAGTTCTCCAGTTGCTATATCCAAGACTCTATAAGAATCATAAGTTTCAAGAGTAGTTAATGTCCAAAAATTGTTATCCCAAGGATTAGAAACAATTGGTTTTAAATGATATAGTCCTAAAGCTTCCTCTAAAGTTGGCACCCTCCAATCTGAGTGACCTCCTTCTGTTAATGACGCACAATGACGCATACATTCGCCCATATTCATTCTACTACCAGACAAAGTACTAATCATTGTGGGGCAAGGTGCATTCCCCATCACACCACAGTTAGGGCAACAAGTATCTGTACTTGAACTTCCTCCTCCTCCAGTAGCAGTATTGGGCTGCCAGGTTGGTCCTGAAGTTGTTTGTGTCAAGATTTCGCCTGTATTTCCTTTAGGAATTTCTAGAATTTCACCATTAGCATTAGTTTGAACTACTCTTAGGTCTGTACCAGCCAAAGATTCTATTCGAGCATCCCCTGCTACATGTAGCTTATATAACTAGTTATCCTAAAAAAGCAGATTCTCTATATCAAAATTCTGCTCAATATTTCTATCAAATTTTCATACAGCCTGCTTTGGCTAAAGTTAAAAATAGCTCTGCAAAACAGTTGATTGTAGTTCCTGATAAAAATTTAGGGCACCTTCCTTTTGAGGTATTTCTAACAGAACAGCCTGACAAAGAAATGGATTATGCCAACTATTCTTATTTGCTCAAGGAGTATTCCATTAGTTATAGTTACTCTGCTACCTTATTGGTGTTGAATGAAGCACAACAATTGAATAGAACTATTCCTAAAAGAGGGGTATTGGCTTTTGCCGCAGAATATGAAAATACTATAGATAACGATAAACTGACAAGTCGAAGAGGGTCTGACATTGCAGTTATCCGAAAGGTATTACAGCCACTTCCTGGAGCAAAAAAAGAGGTAAATATGATGCGAAAATACCTTTATGGACAGTTCTTTGACGGCTATCCAGCCAATGAAGCTACATTTAAGGAACATGCTAGTGATTATGGTATCATCCATTTAGCAATGCATGGTGTTTTAGATGGCAACCACCCAATTTTATCTAGTTTAGTATTTTCGGAAGATAGTACAACTCAAGAAGATAATTTCTTAAGAGCTTATGAGATAGCACAGCTCAACTTAAATGCAGATTTGGTAGTGCTAAGTGCCTGCGAAACAGGTTATGGAAAATTTAGACAAGGAGAAGGAATCATGAGCCTAGCCCACTCTTTTACTTATGCAGGTGCATCTAGTGTATTAATGAGCTTGTGGCAAGTAAATGACTATGCAACAGGTCAGATTATGAAAAATTTCTATATGCAGATTGCTAAAGGTTTGACTAAAAACGAAGCCTTGCGTCAAGCTAAACTACAGTTCATAAAAGAGTCTAAAAGTAATACTGTTCGTCACCCCGCTTTTTGGGCTGCATTTGTTCAAATGGGTGATATAGAGCCTTTAGAATTGGTTTGCAAAACAGGGCTCACTTCTTCCGAAAAAAAATGGCTCACAGGCGGCTCACTTGTATTTCTAGCACTTTTGTTCGCATGGCTTAGATCACGTCGTCGAAAAATAGCTGCTTAATTGACTACTCTGTAGGAAGACTAACAGTCGTTACTGGATCTTTGGAGCAGATGTTTAAGGTTGCATTTTTCAAGACAACTTCCAACTCATCACCCTCTGAAGTTTGGGCAATCCACTCATTTTTATTTTTCTTGGGTTGCCCAAAAAAAGTTTTGGCCATAGTCTTGGCTTTTTCTGCATCTGTAAACCACAGTTTTACCTGATACAACTGCATATTTCCCTTCTTTGGAATATAAAAATGGATTTCTTTTATCCCATTTTTATTAATCATCTGCTGAAATTCTCTATAAGGGGTCTCTCCTACCGAATTAACAATAGTCATTCCTGGCCTTGCCTTAAACAAGGTCTTAAACTCCATTCCCATAGATACATTTTCTACTGGATTAGGAAATTGAATAGTCTGGACCTTACAAGCACTTAAAGCAATGGTTACCAACACAAAAAACATAAACCTCATAAGTCGTATAGTTTTATAACTTTTTATTTCAATGTATTTAAACTGTTATGCTACTAAACAGTTTATCAATAGTTTATTCATATTCCTAATCTAGCTCTACATCCAAATAAAATGGAGCAGACTTCAATGTTCCAAAATGAGCCCAAAGCCCTTCTATTCTACAGTTATCCACCCAAACTCCCATAAAAATCTCTCTAGTTTTATCTTCTTTTTTTCTAATAATGGTAATTGGAGTATCAAATAAAGGTCTAGTTATATAATCTATCTTCACCTGCATTTCTTTAGGATTATCAATATAAAAATAGGTTCCTTCTGCCTCAGCAGGCTCCCCTCCTCTATAATTTAAATTCATTTGAAACTCATGCTGATTATCTATTTTTCCTTTGAATACGATTGGTTTTCCTGTATCAAAGTTTAAGTTATTCTGACAAGCATCATATTGAATAGAATTGCATTCATATTTATGCTCAGGTAACGATTGTTGTTCAAATTGCTCTTTTGTCCATTTTAAATTAATTGCATAATCCTTATGAGTTCCTATACTTAAAATTTCATCTTTATAATCTATAAAACAAGGATTAGTATAATCGAGCTTTTTTCCAAAGGTTTTTATAAAAACTGCTTCATTAGCTTCTGCAAAATGATAACTCAACGGGTGAAACACTAACTCTAAGGTTGTTTGTTCTTCCAACTTATCATCTTCTATGTATAAGAAAGGAATATAATCCATTAATAGATCAAAAAATTCTTTAGGAAAGACTGCTTTTTTAATCCATGTGCCACTATTCTTCTCCCAAACGGCTAATATAAACCTTGAGTTTTGATTATGTTCTAATAAGTTAGCTCGTTTGTTCTGCTGAGTTTTTGATTCGACTATTGCTTTTTCTAAAGCAATAGCCTCCTCAGTTTCTTCGATTGTTAGACCATAGTCATCAAAAAAAACTCGTTCTGGTTCTACGTAGTATTCAGAATACCCTTCATACCCAATACTTAGCACTTTAGTATTTTCGCCATTTCCCATTAAAATAAAACGATACTTGCTATCATTAGCGCCGCTTGGTTCAGAGGAACCAAACTCAATATTTATCTGAGTTGAGCTTATATGTTTTACATCATTGTATGCATAGTTAGGAACATCTACAAACTCAAAATCCCCTTGAGCATTCTTAATAAATTTTTGATCACTAAATGTTCCATTAAAAACATCAACAAGTTGATCTAAATCCTTAATTCCTACAATTGAATTTTCAACTTTAGGCTCTACTTTTGTAGAATTATTAGAAGGTGTTTCATCATTACAGGCATATAAGAGCAGTATACTCAAAATCCATAAATATCTCATCCTATATAAGATTATTAATTTTATAAAATAAGTAAGCCATTCTCTCTCAACTTTAGCCAAATTTCTGATGTCATAAAATCCTCTATAGCTCCCAACTTTTGATCTTCAAAACTAGCCTTAAATTCTTTAAAAGTCATAGGTTTGGAAGACTTTAGTATTAAGCCTTCCAAAATAGTGCACAACCAACGGCCTAAAGACGCATCTACTTCTACAATCCAATCTGTAGTTTTAGTATAAAATTGTAGCTCTGCTAGTTCCCAAGTTCCCCTAGCACCATCATCTTCTTGGTAAAAAGAAACTAAAGGTAAACGCCCTAACCATACCATCAAAGCATTAGACCGAGGGGGCTTAGGAACCGTATCTAATGCATTTTCTATGTAATTGGAAGGAATACTAGACTTTGGAGTCTCAAAATCGAACCATTCTGACAAAGGAATGTCAAAACCTGTGCTGTGCATATAATTAAACAGAGATGTTTTAAGTCCATCAGAAAATAGCTCATGCTCCGCCCCATTAGGATCTTCATGATACAAATCATTATCTGCAAACCCTCCAAAATTAGGTCCCACTCGCTCTACCTCATAATCAGCAGGAGCCAAACCTACAGGACTGTGGGAAGTCATAGCAAACTGATGCCAAAACCCAGATTGTACAACGCCTGTTTCAAACAGTTGTCGAACCATTTCTAAAGAATCTATTGTTTCTTGTGCTGTCTGTGTCGGGAATCCATACATCAAATAGGCATGCACCATAATACCAGCCTCCGTAAAAGCATTACAAACTTGAGCTACTTGAGCAACTGTTACCCCTTTTTTCATCAGTTTCAGCAAGCGATCAGAAGCTACTTCTAATCCTCCCGAAACAGCAATACAACCTGATGTTTTCAGCAAGCGACAAAGATCAGCTGTAAAACTCTTTTCAAACCGAATATTGGTCCACCAAACCACTGTCATTTTTCTACGAAGAATCTCCAACGCTAAATCTCTCATCAGAGCTGGAGGTGCAGCTTCATCTACAAAATGGAATCCATTTTGGCCTGTTTGATCTATGATTTCTTGGATTCGATCACAGAGAATACTAGCATTAATTGGCTCATAGCGTTGGATATAATCCAAAGAAATATCACAAAAGGAGCATTTACCCCAATAACAACCATGCGCCAAGGTTAGTTTATTCCAACGCCCATCACTCCACAAGCGGTGCATAGGATTCACAACCTCTATTACAGAAAGATACTCGTCTAACAGTAAGTCACTATAATCAGGCGTTCCAACTTCACGTTGAGGAATATCTTTTTCTAGAGCATTATTATAATAAGAAACCACCCCACCTGTACGCATAAACACACGTTTCAAATCTGTAGATTTTCGTTTCCCTTCAATATATTCTAACAGCAGTAATAATGGTGCTTCCCCATCATCTAAACAGAGATAATCAACATAGTCAAAAAAGCTTTCATCTGAAATAGATCGAAGTTCTGTATTGGCATAACCACCTCCCATAACCACCTTAATATTGGGATGTACTTCTTTTAAATGTTGACCACATTTAAGTGCTCCAAACAAGTTGCCAGGAAAAGGAACTGAAAAGCAGACTACATCAGGATTATAATCTTCTATTCTCTGTTCTAATAATTGTACTAATATATCCGAAATCAAGCTATTTTCCTCCTCCAAAGCTTCCCTTAAAGGCTCAAAATGTGTAGCTGTTCTCCCCAAACGCTCGGCATACCGACTAAACCCAAAATGAGGGTCGATACACTCCATTATTAAGTCACCTAAATCTTCTAGATATAAGGTTGCCAAATGTCGAGCTTTATCTTGTGTCCCCATACTCCCAAATGCCCATTCTAAATCTTCTAGCTGTTGGAAACGACTAGCTTCTGGCAGATAAGTTCGGTTGCAAACATCGTGTGCTAATGTTGGATTTTTATGCTGTAAAAAAGCGATGGTAGGCTCTATGGTTTGTAGATAGTCTCGCTGTAGATTGACTATACGTTGGCTGTTTTCAGGCAATTCATATAGATCATAAGAATTGGCAATAATATCAAAAATGGCCGTCAACCCCTGCTGAGTAAACAACTCTAGAATAGTTTCTATACCTAAATCTACTTGATAGGATTCAATATTTTGAGTATTCAGAAACCCCTTGAGGTAGGCTGTAGCCGGATAAGGTGTATTAAGTTGCGTAAACGGAGGTGTAATAAACAGTACTTTCAAAGTCTTCTGATTTGGTTTACTGCAAAAATAACACTTTTATCGAAAAGATGGGTAAACACTAGTTTTACCTTTTGTTTATACAAATTACTTTAGGATTTTGCCCATCCATATCTCTTTTTCCTCTTCCATATAGACCTATTTCATAGTCTTTTGGGTTTTGACTATTCAATTCTATAGGATGCACATAAGTATACATACCATAACCATGTCCAGACACAACCCAACCCTCAGTATCATCTAATTTTAATACATTAAAATCACCTGCTGGGCCACCTGCATGTACAGGCCCAAATTGCGCCATCTGCTCCATTGCAATTTCTTCTATAAATTTCCCATCCTTCAAATCCTCTAATATAATGTATGTCCCATTCTCAAATAAAACCCAGTCTTTGAAATATGGATTAATTGAAAGACGTACATATTTTATTAACTCTTCTTGTGTTAAATTTCTAAATGTCATTTATCTTGATTTTGATACTTAATAACAGTTAAAACTACTTTAATCCACCAAACGTTCATATTCCGAAAAATATCGAAGTCTTAATTTTCTTAAGCATGCAGTATTCCTAAATTCAATCTACCTATTTCAAAAGTGTCACATCTCCTTTATACACTTCCTCATAACCATCTGCAAATTGAACTACAGCATACCAAGCAAAAACAGCAGAATTCATTTTTTTGCCCTTATAAGTTCCATCCCATCCACTATTAGGATCATTGATAGCTAAATCACTGCCCTCATAAATCAAGGTCCCCCAACGATCATAAATCCTAAACAGTTGGATATTAGCAACCTTCTTTCCTCCTTGCAAAAAGAACCGATCATTGGTTCCATCTCCATTAGGCGTAAAAGCTAAAGGAGCATTCACACGTCTAGGTTTTTCGACAGAAACACGTACCAAACTATCGATTTGACAGCCATATTCATTTGTTGCAGAGAAATAATAAATGCCCTGATTTTCTGGCTGCAAAATATATTGCAGACTGCTGTCTGTCAACAAATTCCCAAAATCATCTTGCCACGAATAGCTTATATTTTCTAGTTCGCTCAAACTTGCAGATAAAAGTAAGGTATCCATATACTCTATAGTTGTATCCGAAGTCAAGTTCATAATATAAAATGGATCTACACTTTCTACTACTGCAGGAATAGAGGTAATACAAGCATTATCATCACGCACATATACGGTATAAAGCCCAGATTTCAGATCTGGAAACAAATTGCCTGTTTGCCAACTTATGCTATCTCTACTATATTCATAATTACCAGACCAAAGCACTCCTCCACTTGCTTCTACAGCTATTTGTCCACTGGCATCTCCTGCACATTTTACTCCTATAGATTCCGAACTTAACAAGAGTGCATCAGGTTCTATTATAGTATAACTCGCTTGTGCAGTACAAGCATTTTTATCTTTAACTATGATCGTATAATCTCCAGCAGATAACCCTTTAGAGATAGGATTAGAAGACACAGAATTAGCAACTGTAGACCATTGATAAGTATAAGCAGCAGTACCTCCACTTACCACAGCTTCTAAAGCAGCATCTGCCCCTCTATAGCAAGAAACAGGACTCAATAGCTCCAATACAACCTCCAAACTATCTGGCTCATCTACTACAAACTCAAAATTTTGCTGACAACCTAAATTAGAAGTAACGGTTAAGGCGTAAGTACCTTTAGACAAACCTGTTAATGGATTAGCATTTACTATAGAATTTGACCATTCATAAATATCAATAACAGTATTGCTTCCTTGTACCAATATTTCACCATCAGCCTCTCCATAACAACTAATATGATCAACCTTAGTTTGTAAACTAATAGCTGCCCCCTCGCCTATTTCTATAGAATCTAATGCAGTACATTTATTGGTATCTATAGCCTGTACATAATAAATACCTGCCTCCAAACCTGTAGCCAAAGCACCTTGTTGACCTTGAGCATCTGACCAAATATACTGGATTGGTAAGGTTCCTCCTGTAGCCAAAGCCTGAGCACTACCATCTATCCCTTCAAAGCAAGTTGCATCAGTATGGTTAGTCACTTCTAGCAATAAAGTGGTTGCCTCCTCTACTATAGCAGTAGAAACAACGGTACAATTACTTGCATCTGTAATGGTTACGGTATAATTCCCTGCATTGAGATCATCAATTACAGCAGTATTTTCATTATTATTCCAATTATAAGTATAATTAGGCCTTCCTCCACTGACAATAGCAGCAGCTTCGCCACTTGCAGCACCTGCACACAAAGCATCTGCAGTCTGAATAGTAACCAATAATGGACTTGTAGGTTGTCCTACTGTAAAATACTGCATTGCAGAACAATTATTAGCATCTGTAATAGTCACGCTATGTAATCCTGCACTTAAATCTGTTGCTAAAAAACCAGTAGTTCCATCGCTCCAATTGACTGTATAAGCAGGTGTACCTCCAGTTACCAAAACTGCTCCTGTTCCATCACTATCTCCATAACAACTTACATCTGTAACAACTACAAAGGCTATAGCAATAGCTGTAGGTTCACCAATAGAAACTGTTGTATTTGTCATACATCCATTTGCATCTTCTACAGATACTGTATAATTGGTATTAGCCCCTAAACCTGTAGCTGTAGCTCCTTGTTGACCATTTGACCATAGGTAAGTATAATTAGGAGTTCCTCCATTCGCTATTGCAGTAGCTTCTCCATCCACACCAGCATTGCAACTAGTTGCTGAGGTGTTTTGTATTTGAACAAAGAGAGGACTAGGCTCCATTACTTCTACATGAATATATTGTGTACAAGTCCCTGCATCATTTAAGATTACAGTATATAAACCTGGTGTTAAACCAGTAGCGGTTTGGCTAGTTTGCCCATTAGAATCATTCCACAGATAGCTATAAGGAGCTGTTCCTCCACTTGGAATTACTGTTGCTGTTCCATCACTTCCATTATGACAACTAATATTGGTACTATCTTGCGTCCAAGTCAGTTTATTAGGCTCTCCTATAGTATAACTTGTAGTTGTTTCGCAGTTGTTAGCATCTGTCACAGTTAGTGCATAAGTTCCAGCTGCAAAGCCTGCTGCACTTATACCTGTCTGTCCATTAGGCCATAAATAACTATAAGGTGTTGTTCCCCAATTGACTACTGCCGCAGCCAAACCATTAGCAACTCCATTGCAACTTGCATCTGTTGTGTTTACATTAGCGACAAGCAAAGTAGGTTTATTGACTATTGCTGTAGCTAAAGCCTTACAGCCATTTGCATCTGTAGTAGTGACTAGATATGCTCCTGCTCCTAAATTATCAATAGTAGCATCTGTTTTACCATTGCTCCACAGATAACTATACGGTACAGTTCCTCCATTCGGAATTACTGTTGCTGTTCCATCTGTATTTCCATTGCAAAGTACATCAATGGCTGTAGTTGTAGCTGTAAGCAAAGTAGGTTCTACAATCGGTATTGTCAAAATAAATTCACAGTTATTCCCATCTCTCACCGTGACGGTATAAACACCTGCCCCTAACCCAGTCCAGTTATTGACACTAGAAAATACATTACCCAACTGATTCGGGCCTGATATTTTGTATTCATACCCCCCAACACCAATAGTTCCTGTGCCCAATATAGCATTAACCATAATTTGACCATCTGTTTGGCCATAGCAAGAAATATCAGTATGGATTTCTGTAGCATCTAAGGCTACTGGATTCACTAAAAGTACACTATCTACAGCAGCACAACCAGTCCAATCTGTAACTGTTACATAATAAAGTCCTGTATCTAGGTTATTAATAATAGGACTGTTCTCTCCATTGCTCCATTGGTAGGTATAACCACTACCACTTCCCCCACTAACTAAAACCCTTGCTCTTCCATCAGCAGCACCTATACAACTTACATTCGCTCCATTGTAATTGCTATAGACATGTGCATCTATTACAATTGCTGGAGGCTCTGTCAATGTTCCATTTGCTATAGCTGGGCAGCCTCTTGCATCTGTAGCGGTTACACTATAATTGCCTGCTATCAAACCAGTTAATGTCTCAGTGGTTTCGCCAGTAGACCATAGATAAGTATAGTTAGGTGTTCCTCCCAAAGCATCTACATGTATAAGACCATCATCATAGCCATTACAACTGATATTAGTACTGGTGTTAATGTTAGCAACTACTGCAGTGAGTGGTTCACCAACATATATTCCATCACTAATAGTACATCCATTAATATCTGTAACTAAAACACTATAGTTGCCTGCCAACAGGTTATTGTTTAAGGAAGTATCAGGCCCTCCATTTGACCACAAATAGCTATAAGGTTGACCTCCTCCTTGCACAAAAGCTTCTACTTCTCCATCATTACCAAATTTGCATAATACAGAATCAGCATCAAGTGTCAAGCTCAATAAATCGTATTGAGTAATTTCTAGAGTGTCTGAACTACTACAACCATTAATATCTTCAATCATCAAGATTACAGTATAAGTACCTGTTGTATTATAGCGATGTTTAGGATTTTGTAAATTAGAACTTTGGTTATCCCCAAAATCCCATTGCCAACTCACTAAAGGGTCGCCAGCTGCATTTACAGTAGATTGATCTATAAACTGCATAGAATCTAAAGAACAACGATCATAATTGTAACTAAAGTCTGCTACAGGAGGTCCATAGACTGTTACATTTGTAGCATAACTTGTTTGGCAACCTATAGGCGAGGTGATTAATAAGGTAACTGGATAAATACCTGGTTGCTGGTATAAATGTTGAGGACTCACTACTGTATCAGTACCTCCATCTCCAAAGGTCCAAGCTAAATCATAGCCATTAATAGGCTTTGATTGGTTGTCAAAACTGACAACAAAAGGTGCACAACCTTGTGTAATATTAATTTGTATATCAACATCTGGTGCTGGATAAAAATCTATGGTTTTAGTAATTGTTTGCGCACAGCCATTGACATCTGTCACTATCAAATTCACTTGATAAGTACCCGCTAAATTATAAAGATGTTTGGGGTTTTGTAAATTAGAACTTTGGTTATCCCCAAAATCCCATTGCCAACTCACTAAAGCATCTCCATTTGTATTGGTAACAGAAAGATCTTGAAAGGCTATAGAATCATAAACACAAGGATCATAATTATACCCAAAATCTATGGTTGGTAACTCATGTATAAAAACTTCTCCATTATATTCAGCCTCACAACCGATGGGTGATGTAATCACTAAATTGACAGGGTAATACCCAAACCCAGGATAAACATGTGTTGGGCTAGAATCTGCAGAGACTTGACTATCCCCAAAATCCCAATCATAGGTATATCCTGGAGAAAAAGGTCCATTGCTAGGAATAAGAGGACTCGAATTGTTTATAAAAATTACCGTATCATCTGGAAAACATAGGTTTGTAGGATGTTGAATATCTAGATTAGGAGCAGGATACCAATTAACGGTTTGTGTAGATCGACTTTCACAACCATTATTGTCAATTACATTCAGACGTACAAAATAGAATCCTGGCTCACTATAGCTATGTATTGGGTTTTGCAAACTAGAACTTTGGTTATCTCCAAAGTCCCACTGCCACTCAACAATATTATTATTCCCATGCAATACAGAAGTGTCCAAAAACTCGATAGGAACATTAGGATTACAAGTATCCATATTTACTATAAACCCTGCATCCAAAGATGGATATATTTCTATTGTAGCCAAAGCTGTATCTGTACAACCTGTAGTACCTGGGTTAGCAACCAACCAACCATTGTAGGTCCCTGGTCCAGGAAATGTAACGACATCATGTTTGTTACTAGAGGTGAAAATCTGTCCATTATTCAAGTCAAATCGCCATTCATAAGCCGTAATAACCGAATCAATAGTACTTAAATTAAATAAATTTATGGTAGAGTCTTCACAGGACTCTATAAAATAGGCTGTCCCAGTAGGGTCCGTAGAATCTGACTGTATTTTGGCATCTACCAAGTCTTCGCAAAACGCTACATTAAACTGAAAATCTCGAAGTGTTTCACTCAACAGCACTCCATTTCTATACTCCTTGACACAAACGCCTACAACATATTGCCCTGTCTGAGTAGGTGTCCCTGTCAATAGTCCTGTAACAGGATCTAAGTTAAGTACTGGATTGGATGGCATAGGATAACTTGCACTAAATCCTGGTAAAAAAGTTACATCATTATGAGGAGGGCCTGCTGGAGGTAATGGTCTAGGGTCTGTTTGTGAACCTCCTGTCAATGAATTACAAAATTCATACACCAAAGAATCTCCATCTAGATCTGTTGCAGAGTGATCAAAATCTAGTGGCTTATCTTGACAAATAACCACTGGTGGAAAATCATTAAACAATGGACTATTATTACATAATTGTTGCGATTGTGCAGACAAAAATATCCTATAAGTTGCTCCTGTAGTATTAGGATTAACTAAGTTATTGATACTGTAATTTCGGCAACAACGCTGATAAACCATAAAATAGCCATCTGGATCATAAGGCAAATCTACTGTTTGTGTATAAGTAGCTTCTTCTACAGCTACATTAGGTGGCAAAACTAAGCAAGGATTAGAAATAACAATAGGAACTACTCGTTGAGTATAGTTTAAGGATATCTGCTTGAATGGAGTTGCCGAGTTAGCACCTGAATAGATGGCTACATAAGCTGGATTATCAAAAGCTGCAGCACCATTAATCGCATCTCTGTAGACATGCATGGTGACTTGGTAACGCATTTCGCCTGAAGGTTGCAGGCCTAAACATTCATAACTAATATCTCCACCTACAATATGAGTAGCAGATACCGTTGTGCATAGACTTAACAGCAATATTATATAGGTTATAATAGGTTTTAATTGCATAGGTTTTCTTTGTGTTAGGTTTTAATACCAATCCATTCTCATAATATGTATTATTTTCTGTGCAATTCTGCACAAATTCTGACTATGGATTGGTATTGGAGAATATTTGGAGTTTGCTTTGGGAGGCACAAATCTTCTCTGTCTTCATTGTTATAACGAAAATATGCCTATTTCGTTATGAAATAACCTAAGATTTTATCTAAAATTTTAATTTGGTAACAAAATTTTAATCAGAACTTGAATCTGTAAAACATTTGTTCTTATTCTAATACATATTTCTCTATTTTGCATAGTTCTATAACACTTAAACTATTGAGGAGGCAAATCATTTTTCCAACCTTATAGGGTATGTTTAGGAGTTTTTTGATTTCATTCTTACTAGATCACAAAAAAATATTCTATTATTTGTCTGTTTGACAAATAATTATGACATTTAAATATATAAAACTATTTGTAATACAACAGAAACTCCTGTCATACAGATATTCGAACCCAATAAATAAAATAAATCGCAAGGGATTACAGATTAGGATTGAGAATTAAAAAAACTCAACCACCCCAATTAAAGAAAAGCATTTCAAAAAAAGCTTCAATACTAGACGAAGCACATAGAATAAAAAACGAAATGATGCCAAATAAAAACCCTACCTATCAAGAATTAGAAAAATTGGTTCTTGAATTAGAAAAAAAACTAAAAAAAAGTGAAGAAAGATCAGCAGACTTTCAGAAACAAAACAATCTACTGCATCCCATTTTTGATAGCCCTAAAGGAGTAATTATTTTTTCCCTTGACCTAAATTATTGCTATACAGCATTCACCGTTTCGCATAAAGAAACAATGAAATTCATTTGGGGTAAAGATATAGAAATAGGGATGAATATGCTTGAGGTCATTAATAGTCCAATTGACAGAGAAAAAGCTAACCTAAATTTTGCCAAGACTCTTAGAGGAGAACATTTTATTATTGATGAAGAATATGGTGATGAAAACCTAAATAGGTCTTTCTGGGAAAACCGCTATTCCCCCTTGTATGATGATAATAATACAATTATTGGGTTAACGGTTCTTGTTACTGACATCACCCAAAGAAAATTAATTCAAAAGGAGTTAGATCTTCAAAACGAAAAACTATATGAGTTAAACAATGCTCTAAATGAAGCCCAAAAACTAGCTCATGTAGGAAGCTGGTCATTTAATCCTTCTAATGGGCAACAACAATGGTCAGAAGAAATGTTCCACATCTGGGGTTTTGAGTTAACGAATGGAGCTCCAGAACTTGATGCTGTCATTCAACGAATTCATCCCGATGATTTAGAACTTTTTAATAGTTGCCTTGAAGAAACTCTTAACCTAGGGACTTCTTTCGATATCGAATTTCGAATTTGCATTCCTGATCTGAAGCCCAAAATGGTAAGATCTCTTTGTAAGCCTATATTGGATATTAATGATAAAGTGATCAGTTTAACAGGTGCTACTCAAGATATTACCTCGCAAAAACTATTTGAACAGGCTCAGGTCAAACATCAAAGACTTAAAGCAATTGGAGAAATGGCTTCTGCAATCGCCCATGATTTCAATAATTCATTGCAAGAAATGATGGGAAATTTAGAAGTTATCAAACTTCAAAACAATTTCCCAGATAACGTTCTTGAGCGTTTAAATAATATTGGGTCTACCATAAGTGATGTAGCTGAAAGGGTAAGTGCATTGCAAAAATTTGGGGATGCAGAAAACGAAGACAAAAATGCTCAACTTATCAATTTCAGTACACTAATCCAAGAAAGTTTGAACCAATCACGCCCCCTTTGGAAAGATGGCATGGAAAAGAAAGGATTAAGTATAAATATAATAACCGATTTCCAAGATATTCCAAAAATTAGTTGCAATAGAGGTGAGTTAAAATCGGCTGTCTATAATTTAATTAAGAATAGTATTGAAGCAATGCCAGAAGGTGGTGATCTTATTATTAAAACAAGTATAAAAGATGAACGAGTATTTGCTACTTTTACTGATACAGGCATAGGCATGGATAAAGAGACCAAGCTAAAAGTTTTTGAACCATTTTACACTACAAAAGGGTTCAAATTAGGAAGAGGTTTAGGAATGAGTGGTGTTTATAGAATTGTAAAAAAACACAGAGGGAATATAGCTGTTACATCCTCTGTATTAGGTAAAGGGACTACCATTGAAATTGATTTCCCAATAAGTCAGCAAGATGAGGTTGAAGTAACACATAAAAATGAACTGAAAAATAAGGCATCATATAGTATTTTATGGGTAGATGATGATTTATTAATAACAGCAGTTGCTCGTATGTTGGTAGAGTCGATTGGGCACACATGTAATGTTGTGAATAGTGGAAAAAAGGCCTTAGAACTTCTTAAGAACAACACTTATAATATTGTATTTACAGATATTGGCATGCCCGAAATGAATGGATGGGAGTTAGTCGCTGCTATTAGGAATAAGTTTGGAAACAAAATAAAAATTGTAGCTGTGAGTGGATGGGATATCAAGAAGAAAGATAAAGAAGAACATGGTATTGATTTGGTTATGCAAAAACCTTTTACATTAGAAGTTCTGAAAAAAAGCATTTCTGATTGTATAAGTTTATTTTAGGTAATAGGATCGACAAAAACGTATAATTTACAGTTAAAGAGTTTGTTATCTTATAAGACAACAAACTCTTGAGAGGTGTTGATACATTAGATCTGTTCGATTACTTAATTACTAGACTTATTTAAAAAAGGAAGGCTATTGAATAATTAGTTTTCCAGTGTTCAATAACTGTTTATCATTCTTAAGTCGATAGATATAAACACCTTTAGGCCAATTACGGCTATCAAGTTGGGCTTGATTATCTTCTAATCTAATCCTCTTTTGACTCCTACCTACTAAATCAAACACCTCCAACTCTAAGTCTAAAAGCATCTTTCCTTCTACCTTAAAAATAACTATATCCTTGGCAGGATTAGGGGCAACAGTCAGTTCAATATTTGTTTGTTTTATCTTTTCTATGGGTAGTATAACTTGGCAATGGCAGGTCCCATTTCCAGTAAAATTTCCATATATTTTTTGATTGTTTTCATGAAAACAAACCAACTCAGGATCTTTAGGCACAATATGGCTCGAAATAAAATCTACTCCCATAAATGGGGCATCAACATTCCCGATTCCTTCTATCCAAACAGTACTTGGGCCAGCAAAAGGGTCTGTACTGAGTGTCAATTCCATTCTTCTACGCAAAGTACCTCCTACATTGATGGTATCTATTCTGGTAACAATGTTACACACAGATGGTGGAAAAAAATGGATGGTAGAACAAATCGTATCTCCTACACTAGCCCCAAAATCATAGAGCAAATGGCTCATAGTATCATTAGACCTTCTAGTCCAAACTTCCTTATTGGGGTCCTCATAAATAGCAAAATCGTATACAGATGTGCTAGAAGAAACTATGCTTGAGTCATAATTTACATAGATTTTAGTGTATAAATCTCCACTAATTAGGGTGTCGCCTAATGTTCTATAATGGGCAGTGTAATCACAGACTATTATTCCCATAGGAATTGGAGGCGCTCCAAATATATAATGGGTATAACTCCAAGTTGCATTTTGTGTTGGCATAGGGACATATTGGTACTGTCCTAAAAGATTAATGGTCAATAATAGATTAGTTACTATCCCTATAAATAGTTTTCTGAAGCACATAAGATTTTGTTTTTTAATGATTAAAAGATAATCAATTTGGGATAGTTTATCTTGAATAGAACTTGACCTTTAAGGTTACTCATTCATTATTGTTTTATAAAACGTTTGGTCATTGTTCCATTATCAGATCGAATGATCACAAAATAAACACCTGAAGGCAATTTATTCAAGTCAAATGTCTTCACTTCTGTCAATACATTGTTGCTCTCTTCTCTATACAATACTCTGCCAACCATATCAGTTAGCAGATAGTCTAGCTTTTCTGCTTCTCTTTCAAAGTTCACTTCTATATTAATGTTGTTGTTGGTTGGATTGGGATAAACTACTATCTCCCCTTTATTCGTTTTCTCTATATCATCAACTCCTACAATCACAAAACAAAGAGAAGCATTAATATTTTTGGGTGACATTACCAATGTAATAGAAGGCACTAAACGCCCACCGAACCCTGTAGTACTCCATCCATTAGATGTTCCACCTTGCTCATCTACATATAATACACTAGGCCATGTATTGTTAGGATAATGATCTATATCTCCTCCTGCACTATACAAGTCAAAATCTGCATCAGCAAACATATTATAGCTATAATCCATTCTACTATCACCTCCAAATAAAACAGTAGTAGTATTGCTAAAAGAACTCCCCCCATGATCCTTTCCTTGAGCCAAACTCACTAAATAACGCTTACCAGCTTGCAAGGAAAGTAAACCTCCTCCAGGAAAAGCATTTACCTCAACAACAGCAGGCTTAGGAAGACTGCTTACCGTTAACCCTGAGAGAACTATAACTCCATCCCCTTTCAAGGTTAATTCAGAGTTAGCATAAGTTCCTGAAGAATCTACCATTCCATCTCCATTTAGATCATTCCATTCATGAACATAAACCTTTATTTGTTGTGTATCTGCGCCTGTATACTTATGTGGCACATAATATTGAAACCTAACAGAATCTAAAACATCTGTATTCACTACATAGAAAACACTTCCCCATTCCATATTATCTAAAAGATTAGTAGTAGGAATTAAACCATAAGCATTTGTATGTGGATACCCCTCCTCTGTTTGACGAACCTTTGACCAATAATTTTCGGTAATAGAAAACGTGTGAGATGTTATATTATTGATAGAACGATAATCGTTGCTTGGAGCCATTATTTCATAATTGCAAACATAATCTGAAGTTCCTTCTTTCAAATTAATAAGATTATATCCTGACACAAAATTAGATTCTTTAAAAGTATCTACTTCTGACAACCTTCCTAAGTCATTACCAAATATAGTATCTACCAAAATAGTATCTTTATAAAAAAAACAATAATTCCCACTAGAATCACGCTTATCAATAGTTAAATGAACAGGCACATTTGTTACCATTGTCTTCCCCCTATTCGCAACACGCCCTCCTAGCAAAAACTGACTAAAGTCAATTTGATTGCTAGGAGTACAATAAGCGTTGCTAACCTGTATAACAGAAGCTTGATCTAAAATAGAACCATTAGGATCTGAGGTAGCAAAGGCAAGATCCACATCAGGCTGAGAAATAATAGAAACATCATCAATAAATGCATAGTAATACATTGCAGCACAAGTAAATTTCATACGACATTGAGTTGAATTATGACCTACCAAAGCATTATAACCAGACCAAGTATTTCCTAAAGGAATAGAAATAGTAGTACCACCTAAAAATGGCGAAAGATTAAACACTGGAAAATTTGGTACCCTCTCTGCAGTAAAGGGAATAATATCTTGAGTTATATGCCAAGTCGCTCCATCATCATAAGAAAAACTTACTGTAAGTTCATGACTAATAGGAGAATGAGGATATAAACGGTGCAAAACATAAAATTCTAAACTCAAATCAGTACCATTTTGCTGAGCAGCACTCAAATCAATGCGAGGAGAAACAAGCTCTCCTTTATGATTAAAGCAAGTTTGAGCTAAACTAAAATCGCCATGAATTCCATTATACGCTCCTGAAGAATTCAAATAGTCTGAATCGAATACAGCTACACCATCAGCGGCTCCTGAAGAACCTGAAGGCCAGCCTATAGAATAATTAATTTGGTTAAGAGGATCTACAATATTAGGTCCATGGCCAGTAGTGTCATAAGGTGCTTGTAAACGTTTCCAATGGGCACTGTCATTCGAGGTTTGAATCTGAGGGGCTGAACTTGTATCACATTGATAAAGGCTATAAGAAGTCCACTGTGTAGTGGATAATTGATTTATATTGTAAGGATGTATATTAGCTGTAGCAAATGGTGTACTCAAGGTACCTTCAGCCACACCTATTGGTGAGGCTGTTCCGCTAGTTGCAGCACCCCAAATGGGTGTTTGTGCTTGAGTTGCAAAACTAGCAAAAAGTATAATTACAAACAAAAGCAATAATTTTTTAAATTGAAAAATTTTAATCATAATTCAATCTTTTTTTATTTAAAGTCTTTCTCTCTTTGAGAGTTAATCCTTTGGGGTATTGGAAAGCAAACATGTTCAATTTAGGTCTAATAATTAAGTAATAGTGTATATCCTCCCTAATAAGTTTAAATAAGGAAAAAGCTACCTCATGGCTTCTAATTTCCACAAGGTAGCATTACTAATAAACGACTTCCTATCTATTGTTTTATAAAACGTTTGGTCATTGTTCCATTATTTGATCGAATGACTATAAAATACACCCCTGCTGGTGCATTATTCAAATCAAATGTCTTCACCTCTGTCAATACATTATTGCTCTCTTCGCTATACAACACTCGACCAACCATATCTGTCAATAAATAATTTAGTTTTTCTACTTCTTTTTCAAAATTCACCTCTATGTTGATATTATTATTGGTTGGATTAGGATAGACTGTTAACTCTCCTGCATTTGTTTTTTCTGCATCTTCTATTTCTTCTACAGCTAAACCACAAAGAGAAGCACTAACATTTTTGGGAGACATCACCAAGCCTATAGATGGCACTAAATCGCCACCAAAACCATTGTTACTCCATCCATTAGAAGCTCCACCTTGCTCTTCTACATACAATACTCCAGGCCATGTATTATTAGGATAATGATCTATATCGCCCCCTGTACTGTATAAGTCAAAATCTGCATCAGCAAACATATTATAGCTATAATCCATCCCACTATCTCCCCCAAATAAAACACCTGTAGTATTACTAAAAGACACGCCTCCATGATCTTTGCCCTCTGCCAAAGTGATTAGGTAACGCTTTCCTGCTTGCAGTGTTATTGGACCTCCTCCAGGAAAAGTATTAACCTGTACAGCTGCACCTTGATAGTTCATTCCTGCTGTCAATCCTGTTAGGCTGACTAAGCCATCTCCTTTCAATAACAATTCAGGATTATTATAAGTACTAGAAGATTCTAGCCTGCCATCACCATTCACATCAGTCCATTCATACACATAGACTTTTATGCCTTGTCCTCCTCCTCCAACATAACTTCCTGATACATAGTACTGAAACTTGACCGAATCTAGAACATCTGTATTGGCTACATAGAAAATACTCCCCCATTCAAAATTATCTAATGGATTGGTAGCTTGAATCAAAACAGGGGTATTGGCATAAGGGTCTCCTCCTATAGTTCGTCGAACCTTTGACCAATAGTTTTCTGTAATAGAAAAAATGCGTGTTATGGTATTGTTAGAAAGATCAAAATCATTACCAGGGTCTTGAATCTCATAAGTACAAATATAATCTGTAGTGCGAGCATTTAAGTCACTTAAGTTAAATCCACTAGCAATATTAGCTTGCTTGAAAGTATCGGTCTCTGACAATCGCCCCAAATCATTACCAAATACAGTATCAACTACAATAGTATCCTTATAAAACAAGCAAGAAACACCAGTAGGACCAATATCACTAACTGACAAATAAACAGGGACATTTTGTGCCATTAAAGCACCTCTATTGGCTATGCGTGCCCCAAATAAGAACTGCCCTAAGGCTACTTGATTACTTGGTGTATAGCGAGCATTACTCACCTGTAGTGCAGTCGCTTGATCTAGAATAGAACCATCTGGATCTGGTCCAGCAAAAGTAAGATCCATATCAGGCTGAGACAGTATAGATACTTCATCAACAAAAGCATAGTAATATCTAGCTGCACAGGTAAACTTGATTCTACATTGAGTATCATTATGGAAAAATTGGTCATAACCAGCCCATACACCAGCTAGTGGAACTAACACTTTTTTTCCTCCTTTGAAAGGAGCATTAGTTTGTCCTGTACCAGGGTAACCTGCTGCATCAGTATTGGCTATAGTCAAAATATCTTGAGTTACATGCCAAGTAGCACCATCATCATAAGAAAAACTTACTGTAAAAGTTGCTCCAGCAAAGAATCTGTGTAGGACATAGAACTCTAAACTCAAGTTGGTTCCACTTTGGCGTGCAGCACTCAAATCGATACGAGGAGAAATAAGCTCCCCTTGATGATCAAAACAAGTTTGGGCTGAGCTAAAGTTACCTTGATTACCATTATATGCACCAGAAGAGTGTAAGTAATCTGAATCAAATACAGCTAAACCATCTGCAGCTCCAGGAGAGCTTGAAGGCCAGCCTGTAGAAAAATTCGTTTGATTAAGAGGGTCTGCAATATCAGGTCCATGTCCAGTAGTGTCAAAAGGTGCTTGTAGGCGTTTCCAATGGGCACTGTCATTCGAGGTTTGAATTTGTGAAGCAGGACTTGCATCACACTGATGAATACTATAAGATGTCCATTGTGTAGCAGATAATTGGTTTATATTGTAAGGGTGAGCATTAGCTGTAGCAAATGGTGTACTCAAGGTACCTTCAGCCACCCCTACAGGTGATGCTGTACCACTAGTTGCAGCACCCCAAATTGGAGTTTGGGCTTGAATAGAAAAACTAGTCCAGAGCATAAGTATGGATAGGAGTAACAGCTCTCTTTTTTGATTAATTTTAATCATAATTCGATGTTTTTTAGTTAAAAATTTTAATCCTCTATTTGATTGTGAGTCTTTTGGGATTAAAATCAGCATAACCACAGTTGCCATTGGTAGCTACAACTAGGCATAGGTCAGCCTATAAGCAGCTCTAAAAACCTTCAGAAAAGGTGACTAGAACTAGCTATTATTCAATAATTGCAATTTTAGGAGCGAATTAGACATACAAAGCTTGCTTGATGAAACTTCATCAAGTTTTTAAGCGTCTAGTTATTTGCGTGGATAGAAATTATTCTCGGTGCTTGGGGTACCTAAAATTCTATTAACAATTGTAGAAAGTATATCTAAGATGTTTGAGTATATTTAAACTACTCTTAAACTATTGGGAAGCTGTTTTGGGTGTACTTAGTGTTTGTATTATTATAAAGATATTTCATTCCTAAAGATTAAACAATTACACAATAAATACATTTGTCATACTTTATTAACACCCTAAAACTACTTAACCTAATAAAAATAAGTATCTCAACACATTAATTGTCAGATTTAACAACACAAATAGCTTTAAATAAAATAAATCTTATTTTTAAATTATATCCTTACACTATTCACAAATTTGACTAAACTTTCATTAAGAGTTGCTTGATATTCATACAAATAGATCTACAAATCAGCTTGCTATTTTCAATAAAAAAGCTTACATTTCGCAGATTGAAAACAAAACATACTTATGAAAAAACTAAACATTAAATCATTAGCTCTACTAGGACTCACAGCCCTATTTTTAGGATCTTGTGCCACTGATGCTCCTGACAGCTCGGCTGAGCCAATAACAATTGACTCCACAGAAAGTGGCTTATCTAGAACATTTGATAAGAAGATTAAACCTCTCTCATTAGAAGAAGCTTTCTTAAAACTCCCCCTCCACCTTGAAGGGATTGATATTCTAGATGAATTGTCTAAAAAAGAGCGTAAATCGTTGCTTGAAGAAGGGAAGATTGATGGACTAACAGCCTCTAAAACAGGTAATGTTCTAACAATTCAAGAAGATTTTCAAAATACAGATGATGACAATGAACAAGCAACACTATTAGAGCTAGTTACTTTCATCAAAAAAGATAAAAAAACACTCTTGTTTGTAAGTGCTTACTCTATTGAAGAACAAAACAGCAACAAAATTTTATCTCAACAACAACTGTTTTTAGAATATAATGGAACTGCTTGGAATGATGCAGCTTATCAGATTCCAGAAATATCCTTACAAGATTTCTATGCTGAAGATTTTGATGTTTCTGCTCTAACAGAAACTCATATAGAATGGGAATTGGATAAAAATGATCCTTCTAAGATAAATGCCATCATACAATATGATAAATATGCTGATGGTCCTATCTCTAAAGATGAGTTGATTACTAAAGAAAGTAATCAGGTTAGTTTAGTTTGGCAAGAGAGCTTTTTCAAAAAGCAACAGACTCCTTTAGAGTAAAAAATTCTAAATATCTAATAAAAAAACGAGCCATTTCTTACTTTAGAAATGACTCGTTTTTTTATTATAATACAGCAGACTAGTTTAAGATTAAACTAGTCTACTATCCCTCCTACCACCTTTAGCACTGTCCACTCCGATAGCTTTGCATTAAACTTAGCATCATTGACTTGATGTTTGGTCTGAATATAGTTAAATTGTGCTTGAGTATAATCTAAATAGGTAACCTGTCCTAACTCATAAGCCTTAGCAGTACGATCAAAGCTCTCTTGAGCAATGACTAAATTGCGCTCTACTAACAGAATTAAAGCAATATCATTTTTATAATTATTGTAAACATCTTTTAGATTTTGCTCTAGTTGGTATTCTGCTGCATTGTAAGCCAACTGGTTGTTTTTTCGAGCTATTTGAGCATTTTTTATACGTGTTTTCACACGCCCTCCATTATAAATATTATAGCTCAAGCCAACATTAACAGATGGTCCAAAATTGGTAGAGGCCAACATAATACCAACCTCATTTTTTTGGCCTGTAATCCCATAAGATACTCGAGTCGTTAAGCGAGGATAATTATCTGTTTTGGCTAGTTTAATGTCTAAATCAGCCTTATTCACGCCTAATTGTGCTTGACGCAAGATTGGATTACTCTTTAGTTTTTCGAGCATAGCCTCATAAGTCAAGCTTAGGTCTAGATCAATATCTGGGCTTGCTTCTACAGTCATATCTAAAGCCTCCTTTCCCATCAATGTATTGAGCTGATAGATTGTTTTTTCTATACCTATAGTCAAGCGCATTAACTGGGTGCTATCATTATTATAAATAGTTTGTAGATTCAAACGTTCAGCCTCCATTCCTTGCCCAAACTTTCTTTTTTGTTCTACCCTTTTGAGCTGTTTTTCGGTTAGACCTAATTTCTCTTGAGCAATAGCATAATCTGCCTGCAATAAGGCTAAATTATAGTAAGCTTGAATGACTTGATAAATCTTATCTTCTACTTGTTGTTTATAACTTGTTTGAACTAAAGCAACCTCTACTTTAGATTTTTGGAGTGTGTATTTAGGTTTAAAACCATCAAAAATAGTATAATCTAGATTGACCGCTCCATTATAGTTGTGAGAAATAGCAGCCGCAGCATCAGCATCGGGAAAACCTCCTCCAAATTCGCTATGTGTGGTTGCCAAAGAAAAGGTATAACCTGCTCCCAAACTTACGGTTGGCAAAAAACCTGCATTCCCAACTGTAGCTAAGTTTTGACTAGCCTCTATGTTGTTTTTAGCAATCTTTAGATCAAAATTATTCTGAACAGTTTGATCTATAATTTCGTCTAGAGTTATCTGTTGTTGAGCAATAGCCAACTGTGTGAGTCCTAAAAGGCTTATTATAATTAATATATTTTTCATAATTCTTTTCTAAGTTTTGAATCCCTAAGTCTAACATGAAGAAATCATTTGTAATTCATAATTGATTAAAAATCATGTCCCATTTCCTGTATTGCAGGCTCTGCATCTTCTTCTGATATTGTTTCGCCTTCCCATAACCACCAAGCCCAACGTGAAGCACCATTTATAGCCACTAACCAAGCTGGCAATAAAATAAGCATAACACCTGTAGCTGCAGCCAATCCGTAAGAGAGAGAAAGGGCCATTGGAATCAAAAACTGTGCTTGCATACTTGTTTCCAAAATCAAAGGCATGAGTCCCGCAATAGTCGTAATAGAGGTAAGGACAATTGGCCTAAATCTAGACAAACTAGCTTGTGTAACAGCAGTCTTAAAATCATGTCCCTCTTTGAGTAATCGATTCATAGTACTGACCAGCACCAAACTATCGTTAACCACTACACCTGCTACAGCAATAATCCCAAATACAGAGAGCATACTGATAGTAGATGCATGCAACCAGTGCCCAAACACCACTCCTATGAAAGCAAAAGGAATGAGCAAAAAGACAATAATGGCTTGTTTGAATGAACGGAATGTAAGCACTACAGTAGCAAATACCAATAGTAAGATAATAGGCATAGTGCGTTGGATCGAAGCTGTTGTCTCACTAGCATTTTCTGTTTGACCTTCATAGACAACATCTACATCCTTATACTTAGATAAGATCTTAGGAACCTTAACCTCTTTCAGATCATTAAAAATATCTGATAAGGAGGCATTAGGATCACGTTGTGCAGCCAATACTTCTAGTTTTGTTTTCCCGTTGACGTGTGCAATATTTAAGATACCTTCTGTTACTTCTAGATTTGCTAACTCTTTGAGTGGAAATGTTCGTCCAGCCATTCGGATGTTCATATTCTCCAAATTAGCAATAGACTTGCGTTCAGCTTCATTGTAGCGCACCCAAACTTTGACCTCATCATCACCACGTTGCAAACGTTGCACCTCTTGGCCGAAGTATCCTTGCCGAACTTGAGCGATAACCATCTGTAAGTTAAGGCCTAGAGCTTTTGCTTTTTCGGTCAGAGTGATATGAATTTCTTTCCCCCCTTTTTTATCGTTATCTGAAACATCTTTTAAGGCAGGATTAGCTTCCAAAACTGCTTTGAGTTCATCTTTAGCTTTACGCAAATTTGACATATTGGTCCCCACAAAACCTATTTGAATATCTGCTCCAAAAAACGATTGACGAGCATAGGTCAAGTTCTCGGCTTCTGGCACTAAGCCAACCTTATCGTTAATAGCATTACTAATTCTAAAACTAGGCATTCCCCTATCTTCTGCATCCAATAAAACAATAAATAAACTACCATCATTAGACTGAGAATTAATGCTTTTGTATACTGCTTTTATTACATCTTTACCATCTTCTCTTTCAGATTTGAATTCTTCGTTGACCTCCCATGTCGCAGCTTCTATTCTTGTTAGAATTTCATTGGTTTTGTCCTCTGTTGTTCCAGCAGGAAGATTTAGGGTAACAACCACCTCATCTACATCTATATAAGGAAAAAATGTAGCGGTAACATAACCTCCTTTCACAAAGTTTATACTAAAAAACAACATTACTACACAAATCGCTGTTGTCAGCATTTTGTTGTTCATCGTGAAATTGAGTACTGGTTGGTAGGTTCTATATTTCAAAAAGTCAAAAATAGCTGTAGTTGTACGTTCGACTATGTTAGGTTGACCTTTTTTTCTAAGATCTTTGGTATGTGCAATATGCGCTGGCAAGATAAAAAACCCTTCGACTAGAGAGAATAGTAAAGTAGCTATCACTACAAAGGCAACATTAGACATAAAGTCTCCCATTTGTCCTTCTACAAAGAAGAAAAGTACAAAGAACCAACAGGTTGTCAGTACTGCTGAGATAACAGAAGGCATTACTTCCATAACTCCATTGATAGCAGCTTGAAGTGGAGGTTGCCCTTCTTCATGTTTTTGATAAATATTCTCTGCAATCACAACTCCATCATCTACCAAAATCCCAATTACTAGAATCATCCCAAACAAGGATAACATATTAATATTAACACCAAAATAAGGTGCTATTATAAACATTCCACCCATAGAAATAGGAATACTCAAGGCTACCCAAAAAGCTATCCGTGGTTTTAGAAATAAGCCTAAAATCAAGAGCACTAATAGTACTCCCATTACCCCATTTTTAGCCAATACATCAATACGTTGACGTACCAAAAAACTTCCATCTGTCAATAGACTTGCTTTTACCCCTTTAGACTCATTTTCTTCATTAAATTTTTGCATGAGTTCCTTAGCCGTTTCTGTTGCCAAGAAAAGATCTTCTGATGTTCTAGTATGTACTGTAAAAAATACTCCTGGCTTACCATTGTAATAAGCACGTTCGGAATCTTCTGCCCACTGATCGTTAAGATCGGCCACATCCTTGAGGTAAATGTGTGTACCTGTAGGGCTAGTTGCTACAATTACATCTGCTAAATTCTCAGCATAGTACTCCTTATTTTGAGCTCTTAGCGTAATTTTGGTGTTATCCATTTCTAGAGTACCTGCAGTCAAATCTAAATTAGCTACAGCTACAGCTCTAGACACATCATCAAAGGTCAGCCCATAGGTATTGAGAGCATCTTCTCTCAAGGCAATTTCTATTTCTTGATCAGGATAGCCTTTTAGTACTACTACCGAAATAGCATCGGTACTCAATAAATCTTGCTCCAATTGTTCTGCAAAAGCTTTTAGGCTGGGCAAGCCTACATCTCCAGCAATCATAAACTCAACTGCTTTGTCTAAGCGTTCTTTTTTGTAAATAACTGAAGTCTCAGCATCTTTTGGGAAAGAATTGATTCGATCTACTGCATTTTTCACATCAGGCAATACCTTGTCGATACTGGCACTACTGCGCAAAATAACATTAACGACAGAGATATTCTCCATAGAATTAGAAGCTATCTTTTTGATCCCTTCTATTCCTTCTAACTCGTTCTCTATCTTTAGGGTAACTCCTTTTTCTACCTCTTTTGGAGAAGCCCCTATATAAGCCGTTTCGATCACAATCTGACGACTTTCTATTATCGGAAACTGACTTCTAGAGGCATTTATCATAGATATAGCACCAATCAAGCCCAAAAGGCCCAATAGTACATCTGCTGATATATGGTATTTTATAAAATATTGAATTGCTTGTCTCATAATATTTTAATCTTTCTATCAGATATTAAATATTAGATTATTAGTATTTAGATTCCACCAAGATAGAAAAAGACCTTTGCTTAAAACTTGCTAGCAATTTTTAGTCTAAATTCTAATCATCTAACTACTAGTATCTAGTTTTTAGTCCATCAATTTCACAGGCATACCCTCATAGGCTCCCAATACAGGCACAGCCAAGAGGACAGCTCCATCTTCTACACCTCTTATCACTACCTCATTTCCGATAGTTTGTAGGAGCGTAATTGTTTGCAATTTTAGTTTATCCTCTTTGATGGTATAGATGGCGTTTTCTTTGACTAATAATTTGCGAGGTATTGTAATGACATTAGTCATCGTCTTGGAGGCTACTTTTCCATTCAGGAACATTCCTTCATTCAGATTTCCACCCGAAACAGCTACAAAAATCTTTTGTGTTTGCGTCTTCTGGTCAATCGTTTTTCCTGAACGCACAACAGTTCCCTTCCATTGCTGATTAGTTACTTCCGAATACAATTCTACTTTGCTGCCATTCTTAAAAAACTGAGCATCGGCTAAAGCTACTGTCGCCTCTAACTCATAGCTAGTTGCATTCATCAACTGTGCTAAAGGCTGTCCTGCTCGGACCAAAGCCCCTTGTTGTACAGCAGCAGAAGTCAACACTCCACTAAATGGTGCATAAATATGGAATTTGGTGAGCATATGCTCTTTGCGCTTAATAGACAGGTAGATATTTTCTAAGCCTTTGGCTGCTACATACAGTTTTTCACGTTCACTTTTAGCTTTTGGCAATTCTTGAATAGGCTTATCTTTATCAAAGTTTTTGACGTAAGTGTCCCATGCTGAAAAATTATCGGTATAATCTGCCTCTAAATCTGGTAACATTCTAACAATAGTACTGTACAGTTGACTTTTGGTAGCAGCTAGATCTAATTGCGTATCTGTATCGTCTATAGACATTATCAATTCACCTTTTCGGAAAGAAACTCCTTCTCTTAAGGCTTTTTTAGTACTCTTTAGGGTACCCATCACTTCTGCGATAATATCTATTTTTTGTTTAGGTACTAATTTCCCACTCACCAGAATATCTGTACTAAGCTCTTTGTTTTTAGCTATAGTGGTATAGACATAGTTTTCGGGAGCTGCAACTGCATCTATTGTCTTTTCCTTGTCTTTTGGAGGGTTTCCTATTTTGGAGGCCAACATGATACCACCTATTAGGATAGCTATCCCTAGCAATACACTGATTTTTCTAAATATCTTATTCATAACTCTTCTCTTATTTTATTCAATAGTCTTTTGCTTCTATCGCTTTTCTTGTGTCAACATAAACACATTGCGTTCATCTTGCCCCTCTACCTCATGTTCTACATTAACAGGTATGTCAAACACATCGAATTTCTTCAAATTTATTTCTTCACCTTCTATCTTAAATATTATGGCTCCTTGCAAAACAACTAAAGTTGTTGGCCATTTAGTTTTGTGCTTAGTCAAGAGTTGTTTTTCTATCAATCCAACAGTCAAAATATTGACACTCTCATTCTGCTTTAATTTTAAAACTGCTGGTTTTGCTGTCGTAAAATTTAAATCATCTAGTATATTCATAATACTTGTTTTATATTTTTTGATCTTTAAAGCCATTCATCCACAATCTCGTTGAACACTCATTGATATATACACAAATGTATAAAGTTTGTTGGTTATCTCTATTAGTATTCAACCAAGGGATAGATAATCTCAACTAACGGCATTCAATCTGTTTGAAGCGCCGCAAATATAGAGAAGTTAAGTTAATTGCTTATATGAAGATTGGCTATTTTATTTGTGAACAGAGTTGCATAGCCTAAACAGGTGAGGTTATGGTAAGTCTAAATGGTCTAAAACCCTTTGTTCATCAATATTCCCCATACACTGAAAATGTCCCTTAGGGCAGCTTGAATAGCCGATTTTGGAGCATGGTCGGCAAGCTAATTTTGGGGTTTCTACTATCCGTCCTTTTTCTCCCCCTGTAGGGTAATATGGATACATTCCAAATTGGGGTACAGTGTTTCCCCATATTGAAATAATATCTTTTTGGAAGGCTGCCGCTATATGCATAAAACCAGTATCGTGTGCAATAACTTGATGGGATTGAGCTACTATAGAGGCCGATTGATTTAGGTTTAGTTGCCCACAGAGATTAATAACTTGTTGGCCTGCTTGTTCTACTATTTTTGCCGCTTCTTGGTCACCTTTAGCACCTATTAGGACAATTGGATAATCAATTTTGGAACAAATTGATTTTATCTTTTGAGCAGGAAGTCTCTTGGTTGAATGAGTTGCGCCTATCACAAAGGCTATATATTGATTAGGTTGCAGCCTCAAATTTAAGGTCTTTGGATCAAGGTTATCTTTTGCTGGGACAAAATAATCTAAGCCTAGATTATCGTTTTGGACACCTAGCTTTTTTGTAGTATTTAGGTAGCGATCTACAATGTGAATATTGGGTAGCTTATCTACCTTAAATTGAGTTAAGAGCCATTTTTGAAAATTGAGTTTTTGAAAGGCATAACTCTTGGTTCCTAATTTCCATCTAGTATACCAAGAACGTAGGTTCTTGTGCAGATCGATTATATAATCATAATCTTCTTTTTTTAGCTTAGCAACTACTTCTGCTAAGGGGCTATTCTGCTTATCAATTGTATGAATTTTGCTTAGATACGGATTAGCCTCTAAAATAGGTGTATAGGCTGCCTTAGTCAGAAAATGTAAGTCTGCTCCTAACTGCTTTTTTAGGCATCGAATGACAGGTGTAGTCAATACAATATCGCCTATAGAACTAAAGCGTATAATGAGTATTTTGGGTTGTTTAGCCATTCTATTAGACTATTTCAACCTGAATGATCTTAACAGGGCAACAGGCCGCTGCTCTAAGGTTTTGATCATACTCATCCATACTTACTATTGCTTTGAATATTCCTTTCTTTTCTTTGCCTTCAATAAGAGTACATCTTCCATCTTTTTTGGAGATTCTCCACCTCTCAGGAGCTGCTTCTACACAGCCATTACATCCAATGCATTTCCCTCTATGAAACATTATTCTAACCATCTGTACTTACAATCTTATATAGTTTAGCAGAAGGTCGTATGGTTTCATCAACCTTAAAGGAAAAAACATCTCCTTTTTTTACAGATTCTACTTTGACATCATCCACTCTAAGCTCCTCAACATTTGCCTTCAGAGCCCCAATAGTTGGTCCTGTAATCAGGATTTGATCACCCGTTTTTAGTGAATAGGACTCCATTCTAAACTCACCTACGTTGATTTTTTTATAATATTTGACACCTCTGCCAAGGAATATCTTTTTTTCAGTAGCTTTGGAGCCATAAGAGTCATTCCACTCGCCCATTTTTCGGCCTAAATAATAGCCATCCCAAAATCCTCGATTGTACACTTTGGAAAGTTGTTCTGTCCAAGCTTCTATCTTTTCTTTAGAATAAGTTCCGTCTTCTAGAGCTGTGACTGCTTCCTTGTAACAACGAACAACAGTATCTACATAATCAGCAGCTCTCCCTCTTCCTTCTATCTTGAGGATACTTACTCCTGAGTTCAAAATCTTATCTAAAAATCCAATGGTACAAAGATCTTTTGCACTCATTATATATTCATTATCAATATTCAGTTCTACTCCATCTTCTTTGCTAGTCACTATATATTCTTTTCTGCAATTTTGAATACAAGCCCCTCTATTAGCAGAAGAATTATTAGAATGTAAACTTAAGTAACACTTACCCGAAACAGCCATACAAAGAGCTCCATGCGCAAAAATTTCTAATTTAATTAACTCTCCAGAAGGCCCTTTTATCTCTCTTCGTTCTATCTCTTGGGCTATCTCTGCTACTTGCCTTAAACTCAACTCTCTTGACAAGACCATCACATTGGCAAAAGCTGCATAAAATGCAACAGTCTCTATATTTGTCACATTAACCTGAGTTGAAATATGGAGTGGCATTCCTATCAACTTGCAATAAGCCATCACGGCATGATCTGCTGCTATTATAGCTGTTATTCCGTTCTCTTTGGCCTTATCTACGATTGTTTTCATCAATCGAATATCGTGACTATAGAGAATGGTGTTAATGGTTAGATAAGTTTTCACATTCTGTTCCTTACAGATCTCACTTATCTTTTTTAGATCATCAGTTGTAAAATTGATTGAGGAACGAGCCCTCATATTGAGCTGCTCTACACCAAAATAAATAGAATTGCACCCTGCTTTTAAGGCTGCTGTCAAGGATTCATAAGAACCTACAGGGGCTAATATTTCTATATTTTTAGTACTCATTGTTTATTCAGAATTTTTATCTAGTTAATTAACATTACCAAAGATCTGGAGGTTTCACCTTAGCGTGATAACGGGGCGTAACTTTAAGTCCTACACTGGTTTCAAAACTTTGCACCAAAGCATTATATTTCAATCTTGGACGTATAGACATACTCAAGTCGTCACTCACATCAAAACTCTTGAGGTGTGCATCGACAAAAGCGTCTAGAATAGTTAGCCCATAAAAAACGGTAAAAGCAATAACTGCCCATTCAAACATTTGCTGATTGTTGTCTCTCAATATTTTCAGCTCCGAAGCTTCAGTTATAGAGGTATCTATTCCACATATTGGCAATACAGAATAAGAAGTATCTACAGCAGCCAAATAAGCCTTGCGATAACATATATATTTTTGGCGTGAGCTCATTGCCCAGTAGCCTAAACCTCCTAATCCACCAAATACAATAGGCAATTTCCAATAACTTCTATTATAGATTTGACCTCCTCCTGGTATCAGTGCTAAGAGCGTGGCTGTACGTGGGACTGGACGAAAGCTTTTATTCTTTTTTTGACGTTCAGCTTTTTTGTTATTGGCTTTTTGTCTGGAGCTATCTTGTAGAATTTTGGCAGTATCAGAGGAATCTTGTTGCGCATATGTACTTGTATTTATGGTGCCTATAGTTATAAAAACAACTATAAAAATTAATCGAACCCAAGATGGTTGAGTTTTGTTTATCATCTAACAACTATTTACCGTTTTTTAGTTCTGGTTTTAAGCTCGAAATATAGCTCAAATATACGAAATTCTAGTTCTTAAATTGTTAATTATGGCTATCGTCTTGTTAAAAAGGCATTTATAGAGTATTTATAATACTAGTCTAAAAACATTTTTGGAATTTAAACGCAAGTTCGCAACCCTAATGGTATTTAAGCGTTTTAGATAAGACAGTTTTCACCATAAATCTAGACTATGCATACAATAGAACCTCATTATAGATGGAGAGTAGAATATATTGCTTCTGAAGATAACAAATCTCCATTTTATAATCGAGTATACAGCGAATTTGGGTTCACTAATACTATATACAACTACTTCATTCATCCTCAATGGGATGGGTTTGAATCTGAAACTTTATACCTAAAAATACTCTATGTAGACTATGCTGATAGTTATGCTATATTGGAGTTGATTGGGGAATGGAATGATTGTATTTATAATGATGTACTCAATCTAAAACAGCATGTAATTGATTATTTGCAAAAAGAAGGAATTTCTAAATTTATATTAATCGGTGAAAATGTTTTAAATTTTCATGGTAGTGATGATTGTTACTATGAAGAATGGTTTGAAGATGTTGATGATGAAGGAGGTTGGGTTTGTTTTGTTAATTTTTTGGATCATGTCCTTGAGGAGATGGAAGAGCATAACATCAACCAATATGTGCATTTTGGAGAAGATTTTTTAGACGTAAAATGGCGAACTCAAAAGCCTAGATTCGTATTTCAAGATATTGCATCTCGATTAGAGAGGCATTTATAAAAGCCTTGTAGTTTATCTCCTAAATTTTGCCCAATAAGCTTTTTTGTGTATTTTGATGTCCAATTTTAAAAGGAGAAGTCATTCTATCTTGATAGTTAGTACTATTGTAGAAAACTTCAGGAACTAATATCAACACGAAAACAATAGTAATTATGCGATTGGGGCAATATACATTAAGTATTCTTTTGAGTGCATTGTTTTTTAGCAATGTATACAGCCAACAGTTACCCTTACTTAGTGAATATCAACACAGCGCTACTATGCTCAACCCTGCCATGACAGGTTGGGAAGACATTACCTCTATAGCAGCTACTTATCGCCATCAATGGACTGGTATGACTCAAGCTCCACGAACGGCTATGCTCAATTTTAATTATTTTGCTGATCGCCAAAACATGGGTTTTGGAGGTATGTTCATGCATGATCAAACAGGTCCTACTTCTTTCACAGGACTTCAGCTAAATTATGCTTATCATCTTCGTTTCAAATCAGAAAAAGAAGGTTTATACAAACGTCACCGCTTACTTTTAGGTATTTCTTTGTCAGGACTTATGTATCGCTTAAAAGGAGCAGATTTACTTTATAATGATGTGGATGATCCTTTGATAGTGAATGGCAATGACACTAAGTTTTTACCTGATGCTGGAGCTGGAATATTCTATTACAATGATTTGTATTATGTAGGTATTTCTGTGCCTCAGATGATTTCTTTGAATGTAAAATTCCATGATGATACAGCTCTATCTAATATGCGAAGAGTAGCTCATATGTATTTTAATACAGGTGTAAGAATCAAGCTTAATGGCAAACAGCAACAAGAAGATAGCAAAGCTAAAAAACACTTCTTGGTTCCTTCTGTTTGGTTGAAATATGCGCCAAGTTCACCTTTACACTTTACAGCTAACCTTCGTTACGTATGGGATAATGTATTCCAAATAGGTTTGGGTGCCTCTACTGATGCTTCTATCATTGCAGATTTCAATGTTACGGTCAAGAAACAATTTCGTATTGGTTATGCCTTCAGTGTTGGTGCTAATAGCTTGACTCGTCACACAGGTACTAACCATGAAGTGATGCTAACTTATGTATTCAATAGTGGAGGACGAGGTTGGTTTTTTGATAAAACAACTCTTAGAACAAAATCAAAACCAGTTGATTAGTTCATCATCTAACTTCAACAAAAAATGCATCAACACAGTTAAGTATTGATGCATTTTTTTTATTATTTTTATTTTAGAACTAGCCCTTTTCTTCTTCTCCAAACCCACAAGTTGCCTTATCTCCACATTCTTCTATAGGCCCTTTCACCCCATATACATCTACAGCAGGCAAGTTTTCTGGATCAAAATCAGCACTTCTGTAGACGACATCACAGTCTTGTAGTCGCTGACATAAGGACAAAGGTGGTGTTCCACACCATCCACACATACCTTGATCTTCTCCATCTAAAGTATATGCTCTAATTTCTTGCCAGGGAGTTCCATCGTCCCAAGTAGTCATATAGGATACCTTATAGTAAGTTTTGCCTTCCAACTCATATTCTGAAATTTCACAATTTTGGTATTCATCTATTAGCTCCTCCAATACAGTAGGTACTAAAATACAAGTTGTAGGTTTTTTACATCCTATAAAACTGGTCAAAACCAAAGCCCCGATTAGTGAGAGTATATTTATTGCTTTCATAAAAGATAGTGTTTGTAGATAAATAATCTGTTTGCCTAGAAAACGCTTTACTTAGATGAAACAGTTGGTAAACCAAGTTACTTTAACACTTTTGGTTTTACACGCTTAGCTGAACAGTCTTCGTTTACATCATTACACCATTCTACACAAAAATCTACGTTGGCTCCCTTTGCTATTTTGAGGTGTATCAATTTAGCGGGACACTTTTAAAAAAGAATTTTATTAGAAACCTATAAGTTAACCATTAGTTTGATTTACTTAACTCATTCCTAGTTTTAAACAGTAACATTTTTTTCCTTCAAAAGGGCCTCAC
>JAAEPD010000539.1 GCA_024222455.1 Aureispira sp. | reverse complement strand
GTCGTTTTATTGTTTGTGTAGGAACCAACAATTTAAACTTTTTGCAACATATTTTTTTTAGCTAACTTTTCTAGCTAATCATTTTTAAACAACTTCATAATCTTTAGTGCAAAATACAAAAACTTAGGATTTTTTGAGCGCAAGCCCACCAAAAAAAAAATGCTCGGCATCTATGTTGGTGTATTAGGAATTTTAATAGTTCGTAAGTTTTTAGAATTTCATCCTAAAATTTAAAAACAAACAGACAATTAAAAATAAATAAGATCATCATTTAACTCAAAAATATACACACCATGCTTAAATTAATGTCACTGATGGCGCTATTTGCTGCCACACTAATCGCACCCAAACAAACCCAAGAACAACAAGAAAATCACACAGAAGGTAAAGAATATAAAATTCAAGTTGCATTACTACTAGATGTTAGTGGTAGTATGGATGGGCTTATAGAACAGGCTAAGTCTCAACTATGGAAAATGGTTAATGAATTAGCAACTTCCAAAAAAGGAGGCAAATCGCCTAATATAGAATTAGCCTTGTATGAATATGGTAAGGACACTCACCCAAAAGCAGGAGGCTACATCAAACAACTAGTTCCTTTAACTACTGACTTAGACTTAGTTTCTGACAAACTATTTGGATTAACAACTAATGGAGGAAGTGAGTTTTGCGGTTGGGCAATCAAAGATGCTGTTAATGGATTAAAATGGAGTAAAAGCAATGATGACCTAAAAATCATAATCATTGCAGGTAATGAAGAGTTTACGCAAGGAACAGTAGATTACAAAAAATCTTGTAAAACATCTATCACTAATGGTATTGTAGTTAATACAATTTTCTGTGGAGATTGTGATGAAGGTGTACGCACTATGTGGAAAGATGGTGCTGATCGTGCTGATGGGAAATATATGTGTATCAATCACAACGATAAAGTAGTTCATGTAGAAACTCCTTTTGATGATGATATTGTAGACTTAAACACCAAGTTGAATAAAACTTATATTGCTTATGGCAAAAAAGGTAAAGATAAGGTAGCTCGCCAAAAAGCTCAAGATGTAAATGCAGGTGGTTATGGTAAAGCTAATTTAGCAGAACGTGCATTATCTAAATCTAAAAAGAATGTTTATAAAAATGACGAATGGGATGTAGTTGATGCTGTGGAAGAAAAAGGAGAGGCTGCGTTAGATGATATGGACGAAGATGAGCTTCCTGAAGAAATGAAAAAAATGAATAAAGAAGAGCGTAAAGAATATGTAGGTAAAAAAGCAAAAGAACGTGAAGCTATCCAAAAAGAGATTCAAGAACTAAGCACTAAGCGTAATAAATATATTGCTGATGAGCGCAAAAAAATGAGCACAGGTTCTAAAAATACGTTAGATGAAGTCATGTTAAAAGCTGTTCGTGAGCAAGCAGAAGCTAAAAAATTCAAATTTGAGGAGTAGAAATCATAATATTTTCTTAAATTCTTTGATTAATGAACAAAAAAGGCCACATTAGTAGTTATAAGAGCGAGACGTTTTAATTGCTCTCATAGTCAGGTAAGTTTGTAGGCAAGTAGAGTTAGGGGGCTACTTGCCTTTTTTATATCCCTAAACCAACTTCCCCTTAGCATGTTTCGAATTGTACTAATCCTTATTTCTACCTTTTTTGCTTGTCAAACACCAGAATCTAATCCTGTTGAAAACACAACAACTCTAAACACAATAGATTCTAATGAAACTCCCGAAATACTCCAAGTAGATCTAGATTCAGCAGAAATAGACACCAATCACCACCAACTACGTTTAAGTCCTTTAGATCAATCTTACTCCCAAGTCAAAAGGGAGATTGCAAAAAAACAAGCTGCTTTTCTAACTACCTATTCCAAACACAAGGATAGCACACACAAAGACTCTATTATAACACAAGCAGCAGACTATCTCACAGAAACACTAGTCAATCAGATTATCCCCTATTGGTATGGCACTACATGGGATTTTAGTGGTTATACAGACAAACCCAATGATGGGATGATTGGCTGTAGCTATTTTGTATCTACAACATTACTTCATGCTGGGTTTAATATTAATAGATATAAATTAGCTCAACAAGGCCCTCTTTCTGAAGCTAAGAGCCTACAACTTCAAGACACTGTCTTACGTCTTGATGGTTTAGACAATCTGTATAATACCGTTTTGGACAACCACTCTGACGGTTTATTCTTTATAGGTTTAGATCATTATCATGTAGGTTACTTACTCAAACGCCAAGGAGAGGTATTTTTCCTACAGTCAAGTTATGATGAATCCATGGCTGTTATTATAGAAAAAGCAATGCATTCAGGTATTTTAGAATCTTATAGTACCTTTTGGTTAGTTCCTATCACTGCACAAAAAGCATTAATTGAGGCTTGGATTCTAAAAAAATCAATCACAGTAGTGAAGGGTAAAGAATAATTGCTAACTTCTGTTTTAAATTATAATAGTCCATGTATTTTTAACTTTATCAAGCTAAAAACAGTAGTAAATTTTCCTAAAAAACTGATAATCAACCACTAAAAGAAACTAACACTCGTCTAACTTTCAATTAGAATGATTATCAATCTATTAGAAAAACTTCACGAACTAATGTTAAAATTAGAACCAACAAGTTATTTTATTGTTAGAATAGTATTCTAACCAAACCTGTTCTACTATCGAGTCTTAAATTCCAATATCTTCAATGAGAATACTAAGTATTGTTAGCCTATTTTTTGTTCTTGCTACAAGCATGCTTTCTGCACAGAAAAAATACACCATCAGCGGTTACATCAAAGATTTAAATACAGGAGAGGACTTAATTTATGCAAATGTCTACAATAAAGACAATCCAGTAGAAGGTGTATCTAGCAATGTCTATGGATTTTACTCACTCACCCTTGCAGAAGGAGAATATACAATTGCTGCATCTTATATAGGCTATAATGATATAGAACTCAAAATTAATCTAACTAAGGATACCACCCTCAATATAGAACTTTCGGATAATGTAACTTTTGACTCTACTATTGTAGTCACTGCCAAAGAAAAAGATGCTAATGTTGAAAGTACCAAAATGGGTACGATAGAACTATCTGTAGCTACTGCAAAAAAACTACCTGCCCTATTTGGGGAAGTTGACCTGCTCAAAACCATACAGCTTTTGCCAGGAGTTCTATCATCGGGAGAAGGTACTGCAGGGTTTTATGTGCGTGGTGGTGGTGTTGACCAAAACTTGATCTTATTAGATGAAGCTGTGGTCTACAACTCTGGACACCTTTTAGGTTTCTTTTCTGTTTTCAATGCCGATGCTATCAAGAATGTAACACTTATAAAAGGTGGTATGCCTGCCAATTATGGTGGTCGTATATCTTCAGTATTGGATATACAAATGAAAGACGGTGACAATGACCAGTTTGGTATTGAAGGTGGTTTGGGGCTTATCTCTTCTCGCTTGACCTTAGAAGGGCCTATTGTGCCTGGTCGGGGGTCTTTTATTATATCAGGCCGTCGTACTTATTTGTTTGAATTGGCTCAACCCTTTATCAAGAACACTGCTTTTGAAGGTACCAATTATTATTTTTATGACTTGAATGTAAAAGCCAACTATAAGTTTTCGCAAAATGATCGAGTCTTTTTGAGTGGTTATTTTGGTAGAGATGTACTCAACCTAAAGAACCCTGATCGAGATTTTAATATCAATATGCCTTGGGGCAATGCTACAGCAACTATTCGTTGGAATCACCTTTTCAATGATAAGTTATTTATGAATGCCATGCTCATATTCAACGACTATGATTTTGCTATTTCTGGTGGGCAAGATAACTTCTCTTTCAAGCTCTCTTCAGGGATTCGAGATTATAGTACAAAACTAGGTTTTGACTTCTATCCTAATCCTAAACACAGTCTAAAATTTGGTGCAGATTATACCTTCCACACCTTTACACCCAACAAGGCAGAAGCATTCTCTGGAGAAGAAGCTTTTATAATAGATCCTGAAAAGAAATATGCGCACGAAGCAGGCATTTATATCCTAGATGATTGGAAAATATCTCAACGTTTGAGCATCAATTTTGGGCTTAGAGGTTCTATCTTTCAGCAAGTAGGGCCTTATACTTCTAAAATAGATACCAGTAATAAATACAAAACCTTAGAACCTGTACAAACTTATTGGGGGATAGAACCTCGTTTTAGTGGTAAATATAGTATTGGCAAAGCCTCTTCTATCAAAGCAGGAGTTACTTTAGGTCGTCAGTATGTACATTTAGTTTCTAATTCCACCTCTACCTTACCTACTGATCTTTGGGTGCCTAGTACCGAAAAAATAAAGCCTCAATGGGGAATGCAATATGCTTTAGGCTATTTCCAAAACTTCTTGAGCAACAAACTAGAGACCTCTATAGAGGTATATTATAAGGACTTGTATAGTCAGCTCGACTATTCTGAAAGTTTTACGCAAACACCTGACACTGATGTAGAAGATGAATTTATCAGTGGTCGAGGGCGAGCTTATGGAGTAGAGTTTTTCATAAAAGCTAATGAGCTCGAAATTCCTAAAATACCTGGTTCTTTTTCGGGTTGGATTGGTTATACCTTAGCACGCTCAGAACGTATGTTTGATGATATAAAAGGCAGGGTTTATCCTAGTGGTTTTGATCGCACACATGATCTTTCTGTTGTATTGAGTTACGATATTACCAAACGTTGGAGCGCTGGAGCTACTTTTGTGCTGGGTTCAGGAGCACCATATACCCCTATCAAGAGTATATATCTAAACAACTTTTCACCTACTTTAGAATACGGTCTACGCAACTCTGCTCGATTGCCTCTATATCACCGTTTAGACTTATCGGTATCGTTCAAACTCAACAAAAAGGAACGCCCTTTTGAATCAACCTTAGTGCTTTCTGCTTATAATGTCTACAATCGTAAGAATGTATTTTTCACCTATACCTCCCCAGAATCAGATGCGTTGAGTGGTAGTATTGAACTAAAATCTTACAAGGTATCCTTATTCCCAATTATACCTTCTCTAACATGGAATTTCAAATGGAAGCAACCTAAAAAGTTTAAGGTAAAGAATCCTTTTTAGAATATTAATTTGCAGTCACCTGGCAATACAGATTTCAGCCAATCCAATGTAGCTTCATCCAATAGATTTCCTTCTAAATTCAAGGTTTTGAGCCTTTTTAATCGCTTTAGACTCTTAGGGAGTTTAGACAACTTATTATAACTTAAATCTAACACTTCCAAGCTTTTAAGTTTACCTATTTTTTTAGGTAAATAAGTCAATAGGTTATGGCTTAAATTCCAAGTACGCAACTTAGGCAACTTTCTCATGATCTCATCAGGCAAATATTTAATTTCACTTGCACTCCACTCTTCTAAAACATAACGCTTTAAAGATCGGCTATAAACGTCCATATCAATTTTACTCCTATCTGTGTAGAGTTTTTTCAAACTTGGCAACATAAATATTGTCCTCATAGATACTCCATAGTCCTCACTATCACGAGCTTCCAACACCTCTAACTCTGTTAACCTTGTCCAATCTGTGTCGTTTATCCACATTCGCACACTTGTATTGTTCATCTTCAACCATTGCAGTTTTTTTAAGTTGCTAATAGTCTTAGGCAAACGATCTAATTCAGTATCACTTATATCCAAAAACTCTAGATTTTGGAGTGTTCCTATTCCTTCTATATGGCAAGCATGTTCCATAGAAGTATAATTAAGATATAGTTTTTTTATAGCCAAGGCGTTTGATATAAGATAATAAAAAATTATCTTAGTGTTATAAAAAAAGGGAGTAAAATAGAAGAGTATCTAGTATTGCGTAAACGAGCAATAGCACTGCTAGCAAAAGGGATGAAACAAACATTCATAGCTGAGGTGCTTGGAGTAGGTCAAAGCACAGTAAGTCAATGGTTAACGGCCTAT
>JAAEPD010000538.1 GCA_024222455.1 Aureispira sp. | reverse complement strand
TTTTTAATATTATTACCTTTAAAGAGATTCCAGTTAAGGTTTAGAGCCTTACAATTAGGACAAGAAATATACTCCTTATCTAAAAGTTCAGTTTTGCATTGGTGGCATTCTCCTTGTTTTGGATTTAGATGAGCGACAATAAATTTTGCATCCCTATGCGCTTGCTTATGTGTTTCCATAATTTCTTTGACCGCCTTTAATCCAGAATCTACTCTCACTCCCCATAACTTTTCCTTGGTTTCCATGGAAAATTCAGGCACTTCAAAAAAGCCTTCGGGGTTGCATTTTATACAACTTAATTTCATCTTGGCTAAAATTATTATAAATAAGCTAATTAAACCTAAGAAAAATAATGCACAGCTAAGGCTATTGTAAATACAGAGACAAAGCCAGCAATCATAATCCCTAAAGTTTTGGAATAGCCATTAGGAGTAATATGTCCATCCTTATCCAACCCTTTCATAATAGGATACAACCTCCAATAAAAAGTGAGAATAGAGAGTATTAGTGCAATAACACTAAAAAGCTTTGTATTACTGTCACCTGTAATTAAGATAACCACCAGTAATGCAATAAAAATCAGTTTTGTCCCAGCAACCCAATTAACTAGGTATTTGACCAATGCATGCATTTCTGGATCTGTTTTAGATCGCTCATATGCATTAAAAACTCCCATTCCGTTCCCTTTGCGAGTTTCGGGAGTGAAATAGAGCATAAATATATTAGAAGTTTCTAGTACAACAAAAATTATAATTACAATTGAAAGAATGTCCATTTTAATCTTTTTGGATATACTCACATGCTGTTTTAGAGACTAACAGACCTGGTTCGGAAGAAATTTTAAAACACTTTAGGGTGGATATAAAAAAGCCGCATTTATCGGCATTGGAGTCTTGCACATCATCATAAGATATAGATCCTCTAATTTTGTATCCTTCAGCATCTGGTTTTATCTGCAAAAGTTGTTCAAATACAAAATAGGATTTACTATAGTCTTCTCTATCTACATGGAGTTCTTTTCGAGTCAATGGAGAAGCTACCTTCACTCCTGTTTTTTTAGGATAAGTTGTAGGATAATTACTCTCAAAAGAAGCAAACCAAACCGCTTTATTGTTCGACTCTGCATCTAAGTACTGCAACCAGTTTTGGCCAATACATTCAGCAGCCTTATTATTTTGAGGTTGCCCCTTAAACGTAATCTTGAGCATATCATCTACCTGAGTGTAAGTAATATCCCATTTAATTTGGGCTGTATTCACAAAGCTAAGAAGCAAAAATGCACTAAGAACAATATATTTCATACCTTAAATTAATTATCTCCTCACTAAAACACCAACAGAACAAAATATTCGGTTAGTTACCTGTATAGACCTATATAAAACGGGTATCCCCTATCTATTGTTGTCTAAACATCTTTATTCCCATTTTGTTTAGGCAATTTGAGCACAAAAATAACATTCTTTTGGAGAAATACTATTCATTAAAAATAAAAACAATAGACTATTCTTTTGAATATAGTTAGGATATTCTTAGTTTAGAAGATTGGAGCTTAGAGTAAGCTTATGTTAAAATTTAATATAAATATTATTATAAATAGTAGTTCGCTATTTTTTTACTTTTTCACTGAAATTAAAAAAATCATAACTTCTTAGTTATTAATAATTAAATCTTTATGGAGCTGCTGCTATTGAGCAATTTGCTTTTATTATTAATACCCTACGAAAATTTAGCGAACTATAGTATAAACATTAGTAGATTTAATGAAGACAGAAAGTATGGCAACTACTAAAAACAAGAAGAAAGTTGATATTATAACAGAACCTCAACGGAATGAAGGAATCCCCTTTGATTTGGATTTCATCAATGATCTTCGAATTAACAAAAGTGCGGTAGAACGACGAGCAGCTAGCTTGGGCAAACGACGCTCTGTAAAAAAAGAATGGCAAGCAGCTTGGTTCTTGAGAGCTATAACTTGCATTGACCTAACAACATTAGCTGGCGATGACACTCCTAGTAATGTTATTCGCCTTTGTGCTAAAGCTAAGCAACCTGTGCGCCAAGATATTTTGGATGCACTGGGTATGGGTAAAGAAGGAATTACAACAGGAGCTGTATGTGTTTACCACAACTTAATTGATACGGCAAAAGAAGCCCTAAAAGGTAGCAACATTCCTATCGCTGCAGTTTCTACAGGTTTCCCTGCTGGGCAAATCCCATTGGAAGAAAAAATCAAACAAATAAAACTTTCAGTAGCTGCTGGAGCTAAAGAAATAGACATTGTAGTTAGTCGTGCACAAGTATTGACTGGTGATTGGAAAGGCTTATATAAAGAGGTAAAGCTTTATAGAGAAGCTTGTGGTGATGCTCACATGAAAACTATTTTAGCTACTGGCGAACTTTCTACATTAACCAATGTAGCCAAAGCTAGTTATGTAAGTATGATGGCAGGTTCTGATTTTATCAAAACAAGTACAGGTAAAGAACCTGTAAATGCTACACTCCCTGTTAGTTTAGTTATGATTCGTGCTCTACGTGATTATCATGAACGTACAGGATTCAAAGTTGGTTTCAAACCTGCAGGTGGCATTCGTACAGCTAAACAGGCTTTGAACTGGTTGATTTTAATAAAAGAAGAGTTGGGTAACGAATGGCTAAACAATCACTGGTTCCGTTTTGGAGCAAGTAGCCTTTTGACAGATATTGAACGTCAGTTGGAACACTTCGTGACAGGTAGATACTCTGCTGCATACAGACACCCAATGGGCTAAACATTCAATGTGCTGATTTGATAATTTGAAAATGTGCTAATTCTTATTAGCCTATATAATTTATGTTAAAAACTATACTCTACTAAATTTTCGTAAGTGATTATAAATCACTAAGAATAAATGTTTTTTTTAGATTTCAACTAAAATCTAAAAAATAGTAGCGTATTAATATTAGACTATAACACACTTCATATAATGAATATTAAAAAAATTTTTGATACTATGGAATATGGCCCTGCGCCTGAAAGTTCGAAAGCAGCAACTAGTTGGCTAGCTGAACACAATAACAAATTTGGCCTTTTCATTGGTGGCAAATGGGTTAATCCACAGTCTAAAGAATATTTCAATAGTATTAGTCCATCCAATAAAGCTCAATTGGCAGAGTTGGCTATGGCAAATGCAAAAGATGTAGATAAAGCTGTAAAAGCAGCTAACAAAGCCTTACCAAAATGGGTAAAAATAGGTTGTCATGCTCGTGCTCGCTACCTATATGCTCTAGCTCGTCAGATACAAAAACATTCTAGACTGTTTTCTGTATTAGAAGCCATAGATAATGGTAAACCAATCCGTGAAACTAGAGATATAGATATTCCCTTGGTAGCTCGTCATTTTTACCATCATGCTGGTTGGGCTCAACTAATGGACAGCGATGCAGAATTGAAAAACTATAAAGAGGTTGGTGTAATTGGTCAAATTATACCTTGGAACTTCCCTTTACTAATGTTAGCATGGAAAATTGCTCCTGCTTTAGCTATGGGAAATACAGTAGTTTTGAAACCTGCTGAAGCAACCTCATTGACTGCATTATTGTTTGCAGAAGTATGTGAGCAAATTGGCTTACCTGCTGGTGTAGTCAATATCATAACAGGTGAAGGCCCTACTGGTGCTGCTTTGGTGGAGCATCCTGACGTCAATAAAATTGCATTTACAGGTTCTACTGAAGTAGGTAGAATTATACGTAGAGCAACTGCGGGGTCTGGCAAAAAACTATCTTTAGAATTGGGTGGAAAATCTCCATTTATTGTATTTGAAGATGCAGATTTAGATAGTGTAGTAGAAGGTGTAGTAGATGCTATTTGGTTTAACCAAGGACAGGTTTGCTGTGCAGGTTCTCGTCTATTGGTACAAGAAAGCGTTGCAGAAAAACTCTATAAAAAATTGAGAGCACGTATGGAAACCTTGCGTGTTGGAGATTCTTTAGATAAATGTATTGATATAGGAGCTGTAGTTGATCAAAATCAACTCAAAACAGTTCAAGATTTTGTAAAAATTGGTGTAGATGAAGGTGGTAAGCTATGGCAACCATCTGCAGCTTGCCCTAAGGATGGGTTCTATCATCCTCCTACCCTATTTACAGATGTTTCTCCATCTTCTACATTGGCACAAACCGAAATTTTTGGGCCTGTATTGGTGGCAATGACTTTCCGCACACATAAGGAAGCTGTTAAGTTGGCAAATAATACTCGCTATGGCTTGGCTGCGAGTGTTTGGACTGAAAATGTAAACTTGGCCCTAGATATAGCTCCTCAACTCAAAGCTGGTGTGGTTTGGACTAACTGTACGAATGTATTTGATGCCGCAGCAGGTTTTGGTGGTTATAGAGAGTCTGGTTTTGGTCGTGAAGGTGGTAAGGAAGGATTGTATGAGTACATGAAACCAAAGGTGGAAGAGGAATTTGCAACTAAACCTTTTGGAGCTAAGCCTGTAGAACAAGAAGATAACAAAAAGAAAGCACCTGCTATACCTAGCATAGATCGTACTGCTAAAATGTATATTGGTGGCAAGCAAGCTCGTCCTGATGGAGGTTACAGTATGACGGTAAAGAGTGTATCTGGTAAGTATCTTGGTGAAGTATCTGAGGGTAATCGCAAGGATATCAGAAATGCTGTGGAAGCTGCACACAAAGGTGGTTCTTGGGGTGGAAAAACTGGTCATGCTAGAGCACAGGTTTTATATTATATCGCAGAAAATTTGAGTGCTCGTCGCAATGAGTTTGCTTTGCGTATTGCAGAATCTCTAGAAGTGAGTATGGACACTGCTATGGAAGAAGTAGATATGTCTATCAATCGTATTTATACTTATGCTGCTATGGCTGATAAATATGATGGTCGTGTACACCATACCATTACTAAAAATGTGACTTTAGCAATGCCTGAAGCTATTGGTGTTATTGGTATTTTGTGTCCAGATGAATCGCCTTTACTTGGATTTATTTCTACTGTTATTCCTGCTATTACTATGGGTAATAATGTGGTAGTAATCCCATCTGAGAAACATCCTTTGTTGGCAACTGATTTCTATCAAATCTTAGAAACATCAGATGTGCCTGCTGGCACTATCAATATAGTAACTGGTGCTAAAGATGATTTGTGCAAAGTATTAGCTAATCATGACAACATTGATGGCATTTGGTACTTTGGCTCTAAGAAAGGTAGTAAGGATATAGAATATGCTGCTGCTGAAAACATGAAGCGCACTTGGGTTAATTATGGTAAATACCGTGATTGGAAAAACCCTGCTCATGGTCAAGGTGATGATTTCTTGCGTCATGCTAGCCAAATTAAGAACATTTGGGTGCCTTATGGTGAGTAAAATACAATATACTAACTTATAATGATATGCTGATGTGCTAACTTAAAAGCACATCAGCTTTTTATTTTTATAGGTTAGATGCCTCCTCTTCCAATCTATTTTAGAGTGCCCAAAGTTGTCAATTTCTTCCCAGTATTCCAATCCACTTATTACAGCACTGACAACCAGAAAGGCAATTCCATTTAAGGGATAATACTTTGCTTGTTCAACTCTAAAATCTTTTTTTACTTATTTAGATCTGTTTGATTGGTAAAAGCCTCCCCTCATTCGCTTAGCCCCAACAATAAGGAGAATTAGGCCAGTTATTGCTACTACACCTATAAAAGCATATAATATTAAAGGTTATGTAAGTAAATTTTGTATAGAGATAAAGCCGTAATTTTTTGATTAGACAAGGTAGATGTTCTGCCTAATAGCCTTAGCTATTAAGGTAGGTTGTCTAACGAAGG
>JAAEPD010000537.1 GCA_024222455.1 Aureispira sp. | reverse complement strand
TCGAGTCCAGTATAAGCTCAGGGAGCGTTTTCTCATCATTGCCACTGGACTTCATAATCTAAGAGTTATTAATCCTTTTAGAAGGTATTCTAAACATTAAAATCTAAATCTTTATAAAAATTACTTACATAACCTTTATTAATACTTGTTCTATTAAGCTTCAGCTTCTTCTGGAGACATGAATTTATAAACAAGACCAGCCAAAATAGCACCAACAATAGGAGCTACCCAAAACAGCCACAACTGACCCAATGGAGACCAATCAGCACTAGCAAACAACGCTTGACTTGTACTTCTAGCAGGGTTTACAGAGGTGTTGGTGACCGGAATACTGATCAAGTGAATAAGTGTAAGTCCTAAACCAATAGCCAATCCAGCAAAGCCTTTAGGTGCTTTAGAGTGTGTAGCGCCTAATATGATGATCAAAAACATAAAAGTCATCACTATTTCAGTGATCAATGCTGCCACGATGCTATATCCATGTGGAGAACCAGCATCATATCCATTAGAGGCAAAAGAACCGACCTCACTACCATTACCTGTTACAATAACATAGAGAATTAAAGCCCCAAAAATACCACCTAATACTTGTGCTACAATATAACCAGGTAATTCTTTGGAGTCGAATCGGCCTCCAACAAAAAGCCCTATAGAGACAGCTGGATTAAGGTGACAGCCAGAAATATGACCAATAGAATAAGCCATAGACACTACAGTGAGACCAAAGGCTAAGGCTACACCTATATAAGCAATTCCCATTTCAGAGTTAGGTATATTGGCGGCCAACATAGCACTTCCACAACCTCCAAGTACCAACCAAAAGGTACCTATAAATTCAGCCATTAATTTTTTCATAATCTTATTTTGTTAGTAGTTAATTAAAATAGTTATAGGAGTATAGACGACAGATTATGAAAAAGTAACATATTTTGAGGTTTACATGATATTTTATCCAAATTAGACAAAGTTACTCTTTAGGGTAAAAATTTGTTTTTGTTGTCTATTGTAGACATATTACATTTTGAAGTGATTTAAAAACTAAATGTTAAGTTGAAATATTTTTTAAGAAAAATCATAGCAAAGACTAAATAGTGAGCTTGAATCCAATTTTGAGCAGAAGTTTCAAATCGAATCAACATA
>JAAEPD010000536.1 GCA_024222455.1 Aureispira sp. | reverse complement strand
TAATCCATGAGGCAAGTTTTCAGTAAATGTAATTGAATAAGGAGAAATTAGGAAAGGCGTAAACAAAGTAATTATAGTAGGAAACTTAGGGAAAGACCCTGATACTAAGAACATACCTAACGGTGATGCAGGAGTAAATATAACTGTTGCTACTAGTGAATCGTGGAAGGATAAATCAACCGGAGAGAAACGAGAAAAAACAGAATGGCATAGAGTTGTTATGTTTAGACGTTTAGCTGAAATAGCAGATAAATACTTGACTAAAGGTTCTAAGGTTTACATCGAAGGCAAACTGCAAACTAGAAAGTGGCGAGCTAAAGATGGAAGCAACCGCGACCAATATACAACCGAGATTGTTGCTAGTGAAATGCAAATGCTAGACTCTAAAGGTAGTCAATCAAAGCCCGTACAGCAGCCCGTACAAACTCAGACAGCACCAAATGATGCGCCTGATTTTGACGATGATATACCGTTTTAAATGAGGAAATAAAACAATGAATGTAGAACAAGCAAGAAACAAGTTAGCAGTAG
>JAAEPD010000535.1 GCA_024222455.1 Aureispira sp. | reverse complement strand
TAAATTAATTCAACTCCCTAATAGTATAGGCAAGTTAAGTCAGTTGCAAAAGCTACAACTCAATAGTAACAAATTAGAACGATTACCAACTACATTTAGGCAACTCACTCAACTTGATTTGAGCAATAATCAATTAGGCTCCCTACCAGAAGATTTTCATCTACTATTAAATATAGAAATCCTTGATTTGAGCAATAATTAGGGCTTGCTGAAAAAGGAAAAGTTTTCAAAAAAAAAGGAGTTATTCGATAATAAATACTGTCTTGGTGAGCCAACTATCGCAGATTCGGAGCAGATAATTATACCTAGATCTGAGGGCTGGAATTATAGTGGGCAAAAAAGAAAAATTATTGGCCGAGGTTTGTAACCATTTGACCAAATTCATACATAGAAATAAGCTGGCTATCCAACTCTCAGAAGTTTGTTGGAGTCTTGCTCTGATTTGAGTCATTCCATAGGCATTCTTTGCTTGCCCAAATTTGCCTTCTATGTGGTTTCTCATTCCTCGCTCTTTTTTCAATTTTCTTTTCTCGTAAGCTGTTTGTAGTTTTGGCCTTCCCAATGGTTTACCCACATGTCTTATTCCCTTTTCTTTTAACCATTTGCGATTTTCTCGACTCAAATATATTCCATCACACAATACCACTTCGGGATAATGCCCTGTCCTTTTTTGAAAAAGTATTACTTGTTTCTTCAAATCTTTCACTTCATTATAAGCCTCCCAACTCAAGGTATCCAGCCAGCAAAAACCATTATACTCACTCACACCCAATTTGGCTCCAAACTCTGTTTTGCCTTTTGCTTTTCCTCTTGGTATAGGTCTAACATAGGGTTGGTAGATATTTACTATTCGATGAGCATGACTTCTTACCCTGTCTCTATACATCCTGTTTTGCTGAGCATATAACTCTTGTATTATCCACCATAATCTTAAATCTTTCTTATTAAAAGGACTCAGCTCTTTTTTAGTAGCATCCCACATCTTCTTGATTGTCTTAATATTGCGATGCAAATACCGCAATTGTTTGCCTATTGAAAGTCGAAGCACTGACTTTGATTTCCTCTTCTTCATTGCTACACTCAAATAGTCTTTCTTTGCTTTTTTTCTATACGTTCTTGGTTTCTTTTTCGACCCACTTTCTTTATGCAAAATGTCAATCATTCTTTCGGTTTCCAAACGGGCTGTATTTAACAAACCCAAGTCCGTGGGATACACTATCATTTGATCCGCTACGGTCGCATCCATTTTTAAACGACCTTTGTTTTCCTTCTTTGTTTCTGGCTTTGACTCTTGCTCCAAATCGCCAATAGCTTCTGTTGCTTGCGGATTTTCCGCTTTTCTGCTATTTTTTTTGTTACCGCCTTGCTTCCCTAAATCTTCTTCCTTTTCTATTCTCAAAGCCTTGGACACTATCAAGTCATTCATTTCTTCAAAGGCTTCCAAGCCTAAACGTTTACGAAACTTTACAAACAAGCTTGGATCAAATGAAGGCTCTGGATCAAATGAACTAAAACCCACAAAATACTGCAAGTAAATGTTTTCTTGTATTTCACAGACCACATCTCGATCACTTAATGTTTTCAGGTGCTTTATTATTATCGCTCCCAACACCAATCGAGTATTTATACTCGGTGCGCCATAGTTCGCATTTAAAAACCTATGGTAAATCTTCGCACAAGCATCCCAAGGGATCAGGGCTGCAAGCCTTACCCATTTATTGTCTTTCTTTAATTGATTATCGAAGGGCGTTTGGAAATTTTCAAACTTTAGTTGAGAACTCGGAGTATATCTTATCATTTTGTGCAAGCTATTTCTACACAATATACCTATTTCCTTGCATTTTACACCCTTTTTGCCTAAGTAATTTAATTACATTTAACTGACTATTAGCGTATTACGTTAGTGCTAAGCCTTTTTCAGCAAGCCCTAAGTACTAAATACTGCTTACTAAGAAACTTAATTTTATAGCCAACCAACACAGCCGATATTTTTTATATTGAAAAGACAGGAACTATTGTATAGTAGTCTTTATTTTATCACTTTCTGAATAAGCTGATACTGATCAGCTTGTAACCTTAATAAATATAC
>JAAEPD010000534.1 GCA_024222455.1 Aureispira sp. | reverse complement strand
TGCTACCATTTGTTGGATGCGAATCATATTTTTGTTATCTCCTATCGTGAATTACACACTAGCCTTATCCAATATTCGTCCCAAACAGTTTTTTATTGGGAATGCTATTGGGATGATTCCACCTATTGCTTTGATAATCTTTGGGACAGTATTGTTTCAAAGTGAGTTTTTTGCTGGTATAATGGCCTATTTCTTTGGATAGTGTCAAGAGTTTGTCTATAATTCCTAAAATCTAGTGGATAATTGTAAGATTGACTAACAAAACTCAAATAGAATTGTTATTTTAGCAGACTACCCAATTGCCAAAATGAACTATCTATTTCCATAATTCCAATAGTACCAAACTGCAAATGTCAAAAAGTGAGAAAAGAATAGGTGTCGGGCTACGCCTCCTAATTTTAGTAGCTATTATAGTAAGCCTAATTTTAGTAGGGAAATTCACACCCCTAGGTGAATATTTTAGTGTTACCAAGCTCAAAGAGTTGATCAATGGAGCTGGCTGGTGGGGCCTGCTTATCTTCTTAGGTTTTTTTATTGCTGGAGCTATCATGAATTTGCCTGGAACAGCTTTTCTTGTTTTTGCATTATGGATTTTTGGATATTGGAAAGGAGCAAGTATTACCTATTTAGCAGCTGTCATTGCAGCTATGATCACCTTCTATTTCGCTCGATTTGTAGGAGGCAAAGCACTAACTGAGATTAAAAGTCCCTTTGTCAAAAGACTATTAGGTAAGGCAGAATCAAGACCTATATTCACGTTAGTAGTACTTAGAGTACTTATACAATTCTCTCCGTTGGTTGGATACACTTTGGCGTTGACCAACATAAAACCTTACCAGTATTTTATCGGAAATATAATTGGAATGCTAGTTCCCTTAGGTTACCTAACTTTTGGTTACTATGTATTTGAAGACTATTTTATTGCTCTATTAGGATAAGAATGCAACAAGAAGAATACTTAGAACAGTTACACGCTATTTTTACAACAATTTCGGAACTATCCTCAGACACATGGGAGGATGTTAAGGCTGCTTGGGTAGTCCCTAAAAAGCTCCAACGCAATGACTTTTTATTATCTCCAGGTCAAGTTGGGCAGCATCTTTACTATGTGAAAAAAGGTGCTATGAAATACTATTATTTGCATGAAGGCGAAGAAATATGTATTGGCTTTGCCTATCCAGGGACTGTTGCGGTAGCTTATCCTTCTTTTATCAAAAAATTGCCAACCAAGTATTATATGCAAGCTATCAATGCTTGTGAGTTGGTGGGGATTACACGCCAAGATTTTTATGATATAGTCGAAAAACACCCGAGTATGGAGCGTTGCTGGCGAATGTTGGCAGAAGAAGCATTGTTAGGAAAGATAGAGCGAGAGTTAGAGATGTTAACATTTACGCCAGAAGAACGCTTTAAACGACTGTTTGAGCGTAGCCCTCACTTATTTCAATTAATTCCCCAAAAATATATAGCCTCTTATTTGAGAATGAAACCAGAGACCCTGAGTAGAATTAAAAAACGGGTTTGGTAATTTTTTACAATCAAAAAGAATCAAAAGAGAAGAGAATGACAAATTTAAAGATCTTGAGTATAGTTGGGATATTGGAAGGTATTAGTTATCTACTACTTTTTGGGGTAGGAATGCCACTCAAGTATATGTGGGAAATGCCAATGGCTAATTTAGTAATAGGAACACTGCATGGAGTATTATTTATAGCTTATTGTATCTGGGTTTTTGTGGTGGCTGGCGAAAAAGAATGGCCCAAAATAACTACATTCTGGGCCTTAGTTGCTTCATTACTTCCTTTCGGGACCTTTGTGGCCGATAAAAAGCTATTTAAGGAGTAATTTAAAAATTGCTTCCCAAGCTTTTACCAACACCAATTTTACTTAAAATTGGTGTTGGTATTGCTGAAATCATCTGAAATATAAGAGGTGAATAACTAACAGAAAATCCCCCTAGCCCCCTTTAGAAGGGGGAATACAGTATGTATTATATATTGTGTATATAAATTCCCCCTTCTAAAGGGGGCTAAGGGGATTTTCCACAGTAAGTGAAATGTCACCTAATATTTTCTAAGCAACTTTTTTGATCAGCAAAAAGGCAGTTATTTCTTCTGAGAATCTTTATAAAACTTACTCGCCTCACCTTTCATTTGTATCAAACTTTCTTTGAGCAAGTACATCATATGTCCAGCAGGGTAGTAAGTCATCCAAATGTTGTCAAATAACTTTTTCTCCATTTGTAGATGGTCCATAGTGTATTCTGTGGCGAAATAAGGTGTTGCTAGATCATAATAGCCATTTGCAATCCAAACCTTCATGTGAGGATTCATGATCATAGCTTTACGCAAGTTTTCAGAGGTGTTGACATATTTATTCTCAAAAACAGAGTAGTCCCAAGGATGCACACGTCCTGTAAGAATATTGTAAGGCAACTTGCTGCTAAATTCTAATTCTCGGCCCAAATAATCATTGATTAAGGTACCAAAAGTGCCCAAAATAGTTGGTTGATAGCTAGGGTCCATTTCCGCATATTCTCCATTACCATTCATGTCCTTCATTTTGTAGCGACTATCAAAGCGACCAATCACCTCATAATCTGTACGCAACAATTCTTTTTTGAATTTATGGATATTGATACGCAAATCTGCACGGTCAATATATGTTTTGGAGAGTCCTGTGTATTGGTGTAGTTTGTCAATAATAGTTTGGCGTTCTTCCTTACCTAGTTTATAACCTTTCATCAAGGCTGTAGTATATTCGCCAGTTGCAAAAACTTCCACCTCATCTAAGAACTTAGAAAGCTCCATATCTAGATATTCCTTAGCTAGTTTTTTGTGGTAATAGGCAGATGCAGCATAAGTTGGCAAAAATAGGATGTAAGGCAAATCATTGCCTCGTTCAAAGCGAGCAGTCTGGAAGTTGGTAATAGCCGAAACTAGAATAATACCATTTAGATACATTCCATATTTATTGATAAGGTGCGAAGATAGGGCACTTGCTCTAGTAGTACCATAACTTTCTCCAATTATGTATTTAGGTGATCCCCAACGTTTATTGTCGGAAACATAGCGTCGAATAAAATGCCCAACAGAGTTGATATCGCCTCTAAATCCATGATAGTTTTTAGCTTTTTTCTCTTCAGCAGCTCTACTAAAACCAGTTGTAACAGGGTCTATAAAAATTAAGTCACTCTCTTCAAGCCAAGTTTGCTCATTGTCTACCAATTGATAAGGAGGAGGAAGAGACATTCCATCATCAGTCATAGCTACTCTTCGTGGTCCTAACACACCTAGATGCAGCCAAACAGAAGAAGAACCAGGCCCTCCATTAAAAGAAAAAGTAACAGGTCTTGTAGTCGGATCATTTACCCCATCTTTGGTATAAGCAATATAAAAAATATGTGCATTTTCTTCACCGGTTTCACTCTCTAAGGTAATATAGCCTGTAGTGGCTGTATAATTGAGTGTTTTTCCATTGATTTTAAGCGTATGTTTGGTGATACTAGGAGTATCAGGCACTTTTATTTTAGGAATTTCGTCCTTTTTTTGAGCATCAAGTTCTTCCATTGTCCCCAAAGTTATAATGGTTAACAGTATAAAAAATAAGGTTCTAAAAGGTAAATGTAGCATATCTTTTATTTGATTCAGATTTGGAATTTATTAATAAGTTTTTTGGTCGCATCAGGAGCTTGTTCTATTTTGCTAAACAGTATTTCAGAGACGTAGTTGGCAATAGGCTCTATTATTTCAGAATTAGCTAATTTATTTCGCACACAACCACTAAAAACAGGCTGCGATAATCTAATATTTAAAGCCGCTACCAAGTTTTGTTTTATTCCTTTTTCAGAAATCTTATACTGCTGCGTTAAGTTATGTTTTTGGAAATATTTCATTACCCCATAAGTCAAGCCTTTCAACAATCCATCTATATGAGACCCATTTTCATGGGTGTAATAATCGTTAACATAAGATTTTAAAAAAGGTTCGTCAACAGTATATTCCCTAAAAGCAAAGGCTACTTCTATATGAAAATCTGCAATAGTTGTATCTATAGTAGTGTTGAAAAAACTTCCTCCCAAGCCATTAAGAAGTTTCATGTCAATTTTGTCCTTTAGACCATTTTTGAAATGATGAATAAGTCTACATTCTCTATTGTTTATAGTATGTAGCATTTCAAACTGAACTCTCTTGTGCAAGTAGGCAAATTCTCTTAACTGATGGGTGATAAAGTCTTGATTCCATGCAAAATCATTGCCCCAAATATCTTGATCTAACTGAAAGTTGATAGTGAGGCTATCTATGAAATTATGATCTTGGGGGAGATTATCTTCCGTTAGTGTTCCTTTTATGAAATTTTGTTGATAGCTAATATCATTGGTTGAGGAGTGCAGTTGAATCGTAAATTTTTGGCTTAAGGCATTTAAGGTCTGGAGGCCAATATTATATTTACCATCATGGGCTATTTGTGCTAAGTTCCATATTTTAGGAAACACCTTCTTTATATTCTGGAGATGAAGTTTTGCAGTATTGCTATCTAGCAATTGCAACTGAACAAAATCAGTAGAGGTGTTGTACAATAAATCACTTAATATTGTTTTTAGTAACTCTATGAATCCTTTATCATTTATTGAGCCTATAAACATACCTGGGCGTTTTCGTATAGATTCTCGCCAGTCCATATTATTAGATGTTTAAAAGTGGTTGGAGTATGGTACTAAATATAAAAAATAAGTTAATAACTAGCCTATACCTAAGCATAGACCAATTATTAGCTTTGATTTAACTCTTTATTTATGTTGATTAGCTATTTACAGCCAATTCTTTTAGTACTAATTGTTCACGACCAGGACCTACCGAAATGATCGAAAATGGAGTTTCCAATCTGTCTTCCATTTCTGCGATGTATTCTTTGAGTTCCATTGGGAATTCATCATAATTACCAACATTATCCAACGATTTGTTCCAACCTTTGTAAGCCTTGTGTACAGGAGTTATTTCTATATCACAAACATCATAAGGTACTTGGTCAGTAGTTTTTCCATCGTACTGATAATGCGTAGCAGCTTGGAATTCCTCAAATTTGTCTAGAATGTCAACTTTAGTCATCACCAGTTGAGTGACACCATTGAGCATAATAGTATATTTGAGCTGAGGAATATCTATCCATCCACAACGACGAGGACGACCTGTAGTTGCTCCAAATTCGCCACCTGCTTGGCGAATACTTTCACCAACTTCTCCATGCAATTCAGTAGGGAAAGGACCTCCACCTACACGAGTACAGTAAGCTTTAGTGATTCCGATTACTTCACCTATTTGACGAGGCGATACACCCAACCCTGTACAAACACCAGCCGTAACGGTATTAGAAGAAGTTACGAATGGGTAAGTTCCAAAATCTATATCAAGCATAGAACCCTGAGCACCTTCAGCCAAGACTTTCTTGCCTTCATTTATAGCATTATTAATATAGTATTCTCCATTCACAAAATTGAGCTTGCGCATCAACTCTATACACTCCAACCATTTAGCTTCCTCAGCTTCAAGGTCAAATTCTACAGAAGCATAAGCTGCTGCAATTTGAAGATGAGTTTGTTTAAGCGCTTCGTATTTTGCTTTGAAATTAGGAGAGAAGATATCTCCAGCTCGCAAACCTCTACGGGCAATTTTGTCTGTATATGTTGGGCCAATACCTCTTAGAGTAGAACCAATTTTTTTGTCACCCATAGCAGCCTCCATAGCAGTGTCTAACAAACGATGAGAGGGTAAAATAAGGTGAGCTTTTTGAGATACAAATAGACGATCTCTGAACACAAGTCCAGCACCATCTAGGTTTTCTAATTCTTTTTGTAGTGTAATTGGGTCAATCACAACGCCATTACCTATTAAGTTTTGAACATTTTGGCGAAAAACTCCAGAAGGGATGGTATGCAGTACATATTTTTTTCCATCCAAAACTAAAGTGTGTCCAGCATTGGGTCCTCCTTGGAAGCGTGCAACAATATCATATTGTGCCGCTAAATAATCAACGATTTTTCCTTTGCCTTCGTCGCCCCATTGTAGCCCAAGCAATACGTCTACCATGTTAATTGGTTTTTGTTAGAAATATGCCTTGACTGAAAGACGGTGTTTTTTTGTCCTTTGTAAGCTATTTTGCTCATTATCAGTTGTTTGGCGATACTTCTGATTGAGTAATTATTTCTTCGTGGTAAAGGTAATAAAAGACTTCTATAACCTCCATTAGCTAAACAATATTTTATGAAAAATTAGTTCAGTTAAGATCTTAATTTTTTAAATAGCCAAAACTCATAGTAGTCACCCATATTAATAGCCTCTATTTTTAGGTGATACTCTTTTCCCTTATGATTAAAATATAGCTTGCCTTTGCACATGTTTTTTATACCATCATTACCTTTTATTACATGTTCAAACTTAGAGAATTCGACTTGGCTCCAATCAATATTATTGTTTTTGCCATCTTCTAGTATGGCTGCAAAGTATTTATCAACCTTCAGGAGTTTGGTCATTTTTTCTTGAGTTATGGAGTTGATTAATTCTATAATGCCATTTTCTGAAAAAATATCTTTATTGCCAGTTATTTTTTTGAGGTCTTTTAGTTTGACCATTTGCTTGATGTAATCTTCTTCAGATAGATTATCAAACGTTTTGATAATATTGAAGGCCTTGTCTCCAACGTCTTTTGGTGTTTTCATGAGAGAGCTGACACAGGAGGAGAAGAATATGCCACAAGTCACAAAAAATAAAATAGTACGCATTTCATAAAGGTTTTGAAGTTTTAAAAAAATAGAACCACCTAGAGACTAATTTTTCATAAGTTCAAGATAAACAAAACCATTTGGTTTAGTGTGAATGAGAATATAAAAAAGGACAAAGAACATCAGTGTTCTTTGTCCTTAATCTAAGAAACAATTCTTATGATATCTAATATGCTAATAAAGCTTACTGGATTTTTAATTTTCCAACTTCTATAGAAGTGCCTTCAGCGTCATTTATTCTGTAGATATACATACCTGCAGGCAAATTTTGACGATTGATTTGAGCATTTTCATTGCTGTTGATCGTTTTGGAGATAAGGCGATGGCCAAGCATGTCATACAATTGGAAAGACAAGACTTGATCTTCTGTACCATTGATCTCTATAGTAGCTTGATCCAGCATAGGATTAGGATAAACTTTTACATCAAACTGAGCAACTTCCTTTTCTACTTCTTTAGGAGTATAGGTTAGCAAACCACACTTAACTTCAAATCCACCAATTAAGGAGACAGAAGGGGTGCCACATCTAACAACATTAACAATAACGATGTCATAAATACCACAATAGTAAGAACTATTAGGTACTGAGAAGTTGGCAATAGCTTGATTGTTGCTTGTTGGAACCAAACTGTTGAGGTATAAATAGGCTCCTGTATTTGTATTATATTTGAAAACTTCGGAAAAGTATAAAAGTAGTAGATAATAGTTAATTTGTGAGTTTAAAAACCAGAAAATGATGTTTAAAGAGTACATAGAAGCCTTGCAAGAAACTCAGTCTGACCC
>JAAEPD010000533.1 GCA_024222455.1 Aureispira sp. | reverse complement strand
GGGTCAGACTGAGTTTCTTGCAAGGCTTCTATGTACTCTTTAAACATCATTTTCTGGTTTTTAAACTCACAAATTAACTATTATCTACTACTTTTATACTTTTCCGAAGTTTTCAAATCTATAATAAAGACAACTACAATAGTCTTCCTATTTTTTTGAGCAAGGCTCCTTCTTTCATATAAGAGCTCTAACCTAACGTCCTCCTCCCAAATCTAGATCATCATCTAATACCTTCATAGAAGGTTGCATAGGAATATTGGATTGGATTAACTTATCTTTTTGCTCATCAGAGAGCGCTTCTTCTAAGTTTAGATCAGGCAAAATGCTTTGGAGCAAATCTGGTTTTAGTCTGAAAGCATCACGTAAATCTTGAGAAGCTTGCTCTTCATTACCTCCTTCTTTTAACAAAAGGATAGCTCTAAACATGTAAGCCTCTGCCATTTCTATCATACTCAAAGTCTTATTGATAGCCTCTAATGCTAATTGAGGCTTGCCCATTCGACTATAAGCAATTGCAATAAAACCCACGTTGTGTGCAAGGTCTTCATCTTTTATGCTATCATCTTCCAAAAAAACGAGCATCACGTTTACACTTTTCTCTAAGCGTTGATACCTTTTCGTATTAGGCTCAAAAGCTTCATCTTTTTGATTAGTTTCAGCAACAAAGGAAAGAGCTTGAAGATATTCTAAATTTTTTTTCAAATTCTTATGCTTTTGCACACGATTATAGCCTAAAGCCTGTGAGGTATAACGATAGCATTTCTCCCAACTTTCAGTTTTCACTGCACACAAACTTGCATCACTATAAGCAGTAGCTAACAAATCGTCCTTACCTTCAGCTATCAAAATCGCTTTTTCGTAAGCCTCCAACCCATCTGCATAGTTTTTACTTTTTATTTTCATTGCACCCAAGTTTATAAAAAGCTCTGCATATTTAGGATCTATTGGCTCTGCATCAGGCCTATGCGGATTGAAAGGATGATTCTTTAAATTCTGATTTTGAGGATCTAGTAAGATTAACTTGGTAAGATCTTCTAGTGCTCCTTCTTTTTCGCCTAATAAAAATCGGACTTCCATACGCTTCTTAAGTGCAAAAGTATTTTTTGCATTAGATTTGACAATACCATTGTATAAATCTAGCTTCTTTTTGAGTTTGTTGATGTCTTTAGGGTAAGCCATAGTGTTTATTGTTTTAGTTCTCTAATTGTGTTTAGTCTTATTATATAGATTTAATAAGCACTAGTCAATTTTTTCGGGTGAATGGTACTTTTTTTCAAGTAAAAAGGAGCATAGACATAGTATCTACACTCCTTTTATATAATTTTCACGCACTTACAATGATCTATGCATTGTTAGCATCGTCGTTATTGTCTAGTTTGATAACTTCCTTTTGTTCTATCTTGATCTCTTGTTTTTCTTCAGCAGCAGGCAACATACCTAACTTCCGCTTCATCTCTAAAAGAGCATCAGACTGACCAGTATTGTCTAAAGCATCGTTTATCTCCTGATCTACAGACTTACTCTCATCTATCATTTCGCCATAAGCTTCGCTTAACGCCTCAGCTTCTTCTACCTGATTTCTAGTTTTTTCTAGCATTCTAAGCGTTTCAGTAGAATCTACACCAGCCATAGCTTTATTGATCTTCTCACCAGCCTTAGCAGCTTTGTATCTAGCTTCCAAAGACTTAAGCTCGTTTTTCCATTTAGCCAACTCACTCTTCAGACGTTTGATTTTCCCGTCCATATTGTCAACCATCTTATCGTATCGCTGTTGGTTGCCTACAGCTGTTTGAGCAAGCTTAGAGTTTTGCTCTCTTAGTGCAAGTGCCTCAGAAGCCAATCTATCAGCTTCAGCAGCATCCATTTTGCCCTCTTGTCCTTGTTTTAGGAGCATCATAGCCTTGCTCTCATAGTCTGCTGTCTTCTCTTTATAAACCTGCACTTCTCTTTTGGAACGTATAGCCATAGCTTTGATCTCTGCAAAAGATTTTAGGCTTTCATCCAATTGTACTTCTAACTCTCGAATGCCTTGTTTTGTCATCTTGATAGGTTCCTCAAACTTATCTAATAGAGCGTTTGATTCTGCTCTAAAGATGCGAAACAGACGTTTAAAAAATGACCACATATTTTATTAATTTTATGTTTATAGTTATCTTAATTTGATAGTTTTGTTGCCTACCAAATATATTAAGGTATTGTCTCTAAAAATTAGCCTGCAAACACCAACAACTCATCCATATATTCAGCCAACGCTATAGCTAACGCATTTAGAGAACCTTCTAGTTCATTTTGATCTAGATTTTCTAATTCTAGTGTATCTCTAAAAATAACTTTAGAGGCATCTCCATTAAGCACAAATGCACCATGTACTAAGCTTCTGTTCATTTGCAACAAACGCTTGTAATCATCTGGATTATCTTTTTTTACTTCATAGATTGCTTGCTCTATTATCAAGACATCCTCTTCGCAATCCAAAACCATGTGATAAAGGCCACGCTCTTCATTAGTAATTACCATAATTCCATCTTCAGGAATTTCTTTAATAATTTCATGTCCTAATTCTAGTAAGTATTCCTTTACCTTATCAACGTAACTCATTGTTATATATATTTAGAAAGGTTTATAATCATATAATTGCCTAAGAAAATTACAACTTTTTGTAAGAATACAATAACATTGGGGAATTAAAATTTGATTTCTGTAGATTATAATGTCGTCAAAACTATTCACTAACCCACAAACACTTAAAATGGAACTTAAAACCGTACAACAAAAATTAAAAGAACTAGAACAAAAATATAACATCACAATTCTATACTCTTGCGAATCAGGAAGTCGAGCATGGGGATTTGCCTCACCAGATAGTGATTGGGATGTCCGTTTTATTTATAGTTATCCTAAAGATTATTATTTATCTATTGATAGCCATGAGGAAACACTCAACTTTGAGATAGATGAAAATGACTTAGATTTGGCAGGGTGGGAAATCCGAAAAGTACTCCGATTGTTTAGAAGTTCTAATGCTACACCTTATGAGTGGCTACAATCTCCTATACATTATATGGAGCGTTTCGATTTTGTTAATCGTTTGTGGCAACTTCGCACAGAGTACTTCAGACCACGAGCTACTGCTCACCATTATTTAGGCTTGACTAAAAAGTCTCATAAAACAGGTCTGCAAGGTGAGAAATTTAACATCAAAAAGTATTTTTATGTTTTGCGTCCTTTATTGGCTGCATGGTGGATTATAGAACATAAAGAAGCTCCTCCTATGGAATTTGTACCACTATTAGCACTGATAAAGGATCAGCCTGATGTTTATAAAGCTATTTTAGAGCTTACAGAGCGTAAAAAACAAGCAAACGAAAGTGACTATATCGCTCCTGTGCCAATCATTGAACAGTTCATAACCACCACAATGGAATATTGTGCAACACATGTGGGTGCATTGCCTCTAGACATAACTCCTTCTGATAATTTGAATGCTTTATTCAGAAATTTATTATTGGATGTAGAAACACTCTAAGAAAAAAAAGTTATTTTAGGGTGCAAGACATATGTGACCTTACATATATATCTGCGTATAATAGATATAACATTTTTAATTAACCTCAAAAAAACTTTAGATTCATGGGTTTGTTTGATAACGTCAATAAATTAAAAGACCAAGCTCTTGCTCAAAAAAAGCAAGCTGCACTAGATACATTAGTTACTAAAGCTGCTGAAGTTGGTGTAAAAATCAGAAATGCAGACATCGAAATGGGTGGAGAAGCTGTAGTAGTAAAAGGTAATGTAGCAAGCGAAGAAGATCGCCAAAAACTACTTCCTTTGATCAATGGTTTCAGTACTATGATGAATATCAAAGTAAGAGAAAGCTTGACAGTAGACAATCCTGCTCCTCGTGGAATGGATGAGCCTAAAGAACAAGTAGTAATTCCTACTCAAGAAGAAGTAACTGCTGACGAACAAACATATACAGTAGTAAAAGGTGATTCGTTGTGGGCAATTGCAGAGAAATACTATGGTGATGGTACTAAACATCCTATTATATCTGAGCACAATAATAAAGAACATATCCATCCTGGTGATGTATTGACTATTCCTGATTTAAAATCACATATTGGTGGTGAGAAACTACAAGTAATGTTGACGGTATTAGGACACGATCCTAAAGGTATTGATGGTAAAGTTGGAAACAATACAATTACTGCACTTAAAGCATTCCAATCTGCTAACGGTATAGAAGCTAATGGTAAAGTAGATGGTGCCACTAAATCGGCATTGCGTCAATCATTTAGCAACCATACTGGCAACTTAGGCGGTAAAGCACTTCAAATCTTATTGCGTGATGCTGGACATAGTCCAGGTGCTATCGATGGTATCGTAGGTAAAGGAACTACTAAAGCTGTAATAGCATTTCAAACTGCTAAGGGTTTAGATGCTAATGGCCAAGTAAATGCTGACACTATTAGTCAGTTGATCGGCAACTATGCTTAATTCATATAAATAATAAACGTTTGTCATCCATTAACGTTATTATATATAATACAAGTCTGTTATCCTATTGGGATAGCAGACTTTTTGTTTTGGGCGACAATTGCACTTGTAGTATAAATGGCTGAAAAACCTGTGAAATGTACATATGGTCTTTATATATAACAGCTGTAGAAGCTGCACCAATCTGATCTCCTTTTTTGTTAGAATACAGAACATGTTGCTGTTTTCCCTTTCTATCTACAGCATAAACTACACTTGGCGAAGGTTTATTAGGATCTTTGAAATGACGAACAAAAGCCAATGTCCGTAAATGCCCAGGCACCAACAATAAATCATTGTACTGACGCATATTATCACCTCCTACCAACTTAGATACTTTTTCACGTTCCAAGAGATTTCCATCTTTATCCATCTCATAACGAAAAACATGATTGTGTATAGTGGTTGCAACATATAAATACTGACTATGCTTTTCTTTTGCGATAGATAACCCATTTGGAAAAATTAACTTATCTGCAACCGTTACCCAATTGGTATCACTGTCGCAATAGACAATATTTCCTTTCTTCTGTTTCAAAATCAACTCTAGATTATTGCCTCTTTTTCCATGGTCATTACTAATATAAAAACCACCATCTGTTTTAGCAACTACTGCATTGGGTGAGTGCATTAGTTTATGTTCATAAGCGGCTAAAAATAATAGAGAGTCCTCAAACACTTGATATTTCAATACAAAATGTCGGTTCATAAAATCATCATGAGAGATTACAAACAAACAAACCTTTCCTTCATCATCTTTCAATAAGTCAATTCCATGAGGATGAAAAATCAAACCAGCAGGCTCTTGAACTCTTGGCAACACACTAGATTTCAAGGAGTTTCCCATCAAATCAACTTGATAGATATTTCCCATTGGGGCTTTCTCTTGCTGTCTATGATCATTACAGGAGATCAAAAGCCTAGGACTCTCTGACAATTCATCCAAAACCATATCTTCTGGTCCCATTCCCGTCTCAATTCGTTTAGTTTGAGCGCTTGGAGTAGTGTCTTTTGGAATAACTGAGCAAGCTCCTAAAAAACACAAACCAATTATTATCACACAATACTTCATACTATCAAAATTTAATACTGTTTTTTATTCTTTCATCAAAACAAACAACCAACACATTTCCAATAAACTAAAATAGTTATCAATTTCTTATCAAAAAATCAACAATTCTTACATCTGTTTAGTTTTTTCCTAAAAAGAATCGATTTATTTAAAAAAAATGAATCTCAAGAAAGAAACACAACCTCATTTTTAAGGAAACTCTAAAAAAATATTTTATTCATTAAAAAACTTTCAAAAAACTATGGTTTGTTTTAGTTTTACATCAACAAAATAAACAATTAGTTCTTTTTTACTCAAAACAAAATACACTATACTGTGCGGTGGTGAAATTGGCAGCCACACCCTCTTGTCGCGAGGGCGAAGAGTCCGAAATAAATCTTGTTCAGTCCTTAAGCAGTCAGAATACAGACTAATCGCTTCGTGAAGGTTCGAATCCTTCCCACACAGCTAACTTATTTGAGTACTAAAGCTTCTTCTACACGTTGTTTTAGGCTCAAATTCATTTTCTCGAAACCCAATTTAGTTTTTGTTTGCAACATTTTCTTAAAAAAGGGTACTAAAATGCCCTTAAATTGTTCGCAATGGTACATTGTAGTACTTCCATCCTCATTAGATTTCAGCAAAAATTGGTGTTCTCCATCAAACAAGCCCTTAAACCATAGTTTTCCTAACCATCTCAACTCCTTACTTGAGGTATATTTGAGTACAATAGGTTTAAAAGTCATACCATCTATCTTGGCCACAATTTGATTACCCTCTACTACTTCTCCTTCTATTCCTAGTATAAAAGGATTCCAAGTTGGGTATTCTTCAAAAGCTGTTAACACCTTCCATACTTGATCTACTGTTGCATCTATCTGAATACTTGTCTCTATCGAAAAAGCCATGTTGTTTTTATTTTAATTGTTAAGAATCTACTTGCTATTAAAGCGATAAGACAAATTTACAATCAAGAACACATGGTTGTCTTGACATATATCAAGAACTACGTTTTTTTCGAATCCTGCTCAATGTTTCTGGAGTCATCCCGAGCATAGAGGCTAAATAATGGAGAGAAACTTGATTAAAAAGTTCACTATTGAAATGAAATAAAGCATCGTAACGTTCCTCAGCAGTCATACTCAAAAAAGAAAAAACACGATCTTCTAAGGTGATAAAACACTTGGCAATAAACTGTTTTTCGAGTTTATCCCATTGAGGAACTAATGTACCTATTTTTTTATAATTTTCTTCTGAGATAGAGTATAAGGAACAATCTGTCAAGGCTTGAATATTCCAGCGAGCAGGTTGACCAAAAATCAGGCTAGCCAAATCTGTGATAAAATAATCTTTAGTGCTAATCCATTGTGTCACTTCCTTTTTTTCGGTGGCTGCATAAACCCGAATATAGCCTTCTTTTATAAAACTTAATCGCTTGCAATAATGTCCTTGTTTCACAAAAAACTCACCTTTGGTAAGAGTATCCGCCTCAAACAAAGACACCACTCCTTTCAAATCAGCATAACTGATTCCTAAAAAATTATGGATATATTGCTCTAATTGCGTCATTGTAGATATAAAACTTATAAGAATTAATATTAAAATATGTACAGAAAAACTGCTCTACCCCTTATCCTAATTAGTGTTCTACTCCTTTTTCTATTTACAGGATGTGACCAAGCCTCTAAGGACTTATTTAATGCATCAATTGAATATGGGAAAATCAAATTTATCATTTATTTTGCCACATTCTGTTACTTTATTTTCATGTTAACCATCACATCAATCAACTTTGACAACTACCTTCCTACCACATCTACAGAGATACTAATAGTAAAAAACAACATAAAACACAAAGTCTATTTTACCCTAGTTGTTACAGCAGGAGCAAGTCTTCCTCTATTCTATTGGGGATATTGGCATATATACCAGTGGCCTCAAGACTCTATATACCCATACTACCATGACCATAAATTGTTATTAATGATGCTGTTGTTATCTTGCTTCTTCTTTCTTTGTGGGATTATTACTTTAATTATTAAGTTTAATATATTCTCGCTCAATTTAGAAATAGCCCAAGAACGATTGAATAAATTAACAGATCAAGATTCAACAAAGCTTAATTAAAACAGGTCAATTTGCTTAGCCTTTTTACTAAAAAAAGTTCTATTTTGTAATAAATGCAAATTTTTCCTTGAACTTCAAGAACGGTTTCTCATAGAATCGATAACTAATCTTGCTTATTATGATTGTTATCGTTAAAGCTAGTAACGTATCGATTATGAGCACCTGCCACAATTCTGTATTTATAGCTAATTTTTTTGTTAGAGTAGTTGCAATCAATATGCCTATAAAATGTAGACAATATAATCCATATGTTATCAGTCCTAACTTAGAAATCCTTTTGAAGGATGACATTTTAAAGAGCGAATTTACGGTAAAACATTGCTCAAGTATAATGAGCAGTATGACTATAGATATGAATTGTCGTTCAAAAACTCGTATCAAAAAAGTAGTGTGCAAAAACTCATCTCTAAAAAAGAAAATTAGTGCAAAAACTGTATAAATAAGCACCAAAGTAAGCTTGTTTAAATCTACTATTTTTTGTTTGAACTTCGCTTTTTCTATAATTAGCCAAGCGCCAAACGCACCAACAGCCATATCTCCTATACAGGAAAGGGTATGATATTCATGCATGATATATGAATCATTAAACCCTCTAAAAATTAGACTAACTCCTATAATAGCAGAGAAAGCCATCCAATATTTTTTGATAGGTAATACATAAAGGATTATAGGCCAGATAAGATAAAATTGCTCTTCAATTGCCACACTCCACAGCACACCTAGTACTGAAGCATCTGGAAGCCCTTTTTGAATAAAATCAAAATTATTGGTAAAGGTAAGATAATAAGCCATGGATGCCGTTTCATTGGGCGTTTGCCCAAAAGCTGTCTTCAAAAGAGGAAAGACATAAAACCCAAAGAGTACACACATATAAAATAAGGGCCATATTCTCAGAATACGCCTTATCCAAAACTTTTTTAAATCGATTTGTCCATTAAGCTTCTTTTCTTCTATAAGGAGATAAGTGATTAAGTACCCACTTAGCACAAAGAAAAAATTAACACCTAAACTCCCGTTCCCAAATAAATCCTTTTTAATAAAGTGATACAAACCTGAATCCGAAATGTATGCATATTCTGTATGAAAGCTATGAAATAGAAAAACAGATAGAAAACATAAAAATCTTAACCCATCTAAATTCTCAAAATATATCTTTTTATTTTTCATGCTGTGTCCCCTACTTACTCTTAATTTATAATTATTATTTAGCTCTCACATTGAGCCGAAAGTACTAAATTTTATGGCCATATGAATCTAGCAACATCACTTTTTAGCCTTTTTCTGGCGTTTTTGCCATTTCTGGTACTTCTTCCATTTTTTCAAGATAGCTTTTCCCTCTTTTTTGGCCACCTTATCCAAATCCTCTATTAGTTTTATTTCTCGGTGTATTTTGTAGTTTTGCTGTAAAGGATCGTACAACTCTAATTCTTCCCAAAAAATCTCTACTCGCTGATTTTCATAGTCTTTCACTCCACCAAAAAACCGAGCTGAACCATCAAACTCCCGAAACCACGTAAAATCGAGTGCTTCATCTTCTGTAGTCCACAGTACAAACAAAGGAGGCTGTCTTTCTAAATCCAACTTAACCAAAACACCTTCTGTAATTTGATAAGGCTCTCTTTCTTCCTCTAGTTTTTTAATAGCTATATAAGTAGCATAATTCCGATAAGCTTCACAGTCTGAAAACAAACGATTAGCAAGGACCTCTCCCATTTTTTGCATACTCTTATCATCCTCCATATCGACTCCATACTCACTCAACAACCCCGTTAAGTTAGACAGTAGACCACGTTCCATACAACTATCCCCTACTACCAACATTCGTTTATACTCCATCGTCTCAAATTCATAGCCCCCCATGCAGTTACACACCTTCTGTAAGATTACTTCAGAAGCCGTTACTTGAGCAAAAGACCATTGGGCCAAGAGCATCCAACAGGTTATGATTGATATTTTGGACATCAGATCAACTAGATTAGGTTAAATTATGCAAAACATCTAAGCTCCAAGCTTCTGGTTTAGCTGCAAAAAGCTGTTTACTACGTTTCCATACTCCACCAAAAAACTCAGATTTTCTATAGTTATTCAAATCCTCTTCACTCTTCCACCAACTATGCGAAAAAATAATATTCGGGTTGTCTTTATCTCTCAAGACTTGAAGATATTCACAACCTTCAAAATCTTTTATTTGCTGCTTGTTTTTATCAAAATGTTCTAAAAACACCTCCACAGAATCAGCAGTAAAAGTCATTTTCACAAATCGAATAATCATAATCTTATAAATTTAATAACAATTTGAATGTTAAAAAAGTATCTGAAGTGTACTCATCTAACTGTATTTTTCGTATATTAATAGAAGAGCTTATACAAATGATAAAATCAATATACTAAACATTAAGCGATACACAATTGTTAAAGCCTATGTCTTAAGTATAATGTCCCAACTCCTCAAATTATTGGAAGACTCAACTATATAAGCTTTGACATCCTTTTGAGATGCAAAGCATTATTCTTATATTTGATATAGCTCCAATAAACAGATTTTTTTTAGATATAGAATTATTAGTATCTAATTGTCACCCAATATAATACGATAAACAAATAAATAACTGATAAAATCTAGATACTGGAGCTGTGCTAGTTACTCAAGAGTGAAAAATAATATTTTTAACTCAATCGGACAAATTCAGTAACCTACAACAAGTTGATTACTATTATGACAACGGACAACCTAACGTTACAGGAAGCACTTAAAAAATATTTTGGTTTTGATAAATTTAAAGGTACACAAGAAAAGGTCATCCAAAGTGTTTTGGACGGACAAGACACCTTTGTTATTATGCCAACAGGTGGCGGAAAATCGCTTTGTTATCAATTACCAGCGTTAATCTTAGATGGCACAGCAATAGTAATATCTCCTTTGATTGCTCTCATGAAAAATCAAGTAGATTCTATTCGCTCTCATGCAGAGTCAGACAAGATTGCTCACTTTCTCAATTCCTCACTTACACGAACTCAAGCCAAAGCCGTTAAGTCAGATATTATAGCTGGGCATACCAAGTTATTGTATGTTGCTCCAGAAACATTAACTAAAGCAGATAATTTAGAATTTTTTGCTTCTACTAATATTTCTTTTGTTGCTATTGATGAGGCACATTGTATTTCGGAATGGGGACATGACTTCCGCCCTGAATATCGCAGAATTCGATCTATGATCGAAGCCATTAATAAGAATATTCCATTGATTGCGCTAACGGCTACAGCTACTCCAAAGGTACGTGTAGATATCGTCAAGACACTTCGCATGGAAAAACCTAGCGAGTTCCTTTCCTCTTTTAATAGAGATAATTTATACTACGAAATACGTCCTAAGGGTAAAAAAGACGATGTATTAAAGAGTATTGTCCAAGTTGTCAAAAAGATGGATGGGAAATCTGGGATCATCTATGTTCAAAGCCGAAAATCAACGGAAGAAATAGCAAAATTACTTCGAGTAAACGATATAAAAGCAGCCCCCTATCATGCTGGGCTCGATGCAAAAGTCCGCAACAATACTCAAGATGATTTCTTAATGGAAAATGTAGATGTAATTGTAGCTACAATTGCGTTCGGGATGGGAATTGACAAACCTGATGTCCGTTTTGTTATCCACTATGATATACCTAAGAGTATAGAAAATTATTATCAAGAAACAGGACGTGCAGGACGTGATGGACTAGAAGGACGTTGCATTGCTTTTTATTCTTATAAGGATATTCTTAAGCTCGAAAAATTCTTGCGAGACAAACCCGTTGCTGAACGAGAAATGGGTAATCAGCTGCTTTCAGAAATGATTGGCTATGCTGAAACTACAGCTTGTAGACGTAGGTTTTTGCTCCACTATTTTGGAGAGACTTATGATGATACACATTGTCATGAACATAAAATGTGCGATAACTGTCGTTACCCGAAACAGCAAATAGAAGGGAAAAATGATGTAAAACTTATTTTAGAAGCTGTTGATCAGCTTCATGAGAACTGTCATATCAAAGAAATTGTAGATTTTATTTTGGGTAACCAAACTAAATCTATCCAAGATTTCAAATACAATAAACTTTCCTTATTTGGAAAAGGCAAAGATCAGAGTGCTCACTACTGGAATTCTATCATTCGACAGGCTTTATTGAACGATCTCCTGCGAAAAGATATTGAGCAATATGGTATTATCAAGTTGCCTGATGCTGGAAGAGCTTTTGTAGCTAACCCAGTTAGTTTCATGATTAGCTTAAATCATGATTTCGTGCAAGAAGAAGCTGAAGCTGTAGCTGCTGTAGCTCAAGCAGCCAATACATCGGTATTGGATCGTACTCTATTCAAATTGCTATTGGATATAAGAAAAGATGTTGCTGAGCGCAAAAATGTACCTCCTTTCATTGTGTTTCAAGAGCCTTCTTTGGAAGAAATGGCTACTCGTTACCCCTTATCTGTAGACGAAATGAAAGCTATTTCGGGAGTCAGTGAAGGAAAGGCTCGTCGCTATGGTTCTGAGTTCATAAAGGCTATTAAACAATATGTAGACGAAAACGATATTGAGCGCCCTATGGATTTTGTGATGAAATCTGTAGCCAAGAAGTCTAAAAATAAGGTAACTATCATTCAAAGTATCGATCGCAAGATCCCATTAGAAGATATCGCTGATTCTGCTGGTCTTAGTATGGAAGATTTGATGCATGAACTTTATATGATTGTCAATTCAGGCACTAAAATTAATATCAATTATTATTTAGAAGAAATGGTGGATGAAGGTGTTCAAGAAGATATTATTGACTACTTCATGGAGGCTGAAAACGATTCTTTAGATCTAGCATTCAAAGAATTAGAAGAAGATGATATTGCTCTTGAAGAGATAGAACTTATACGATTGAAGTTCTTATCTGACCACGGTAATTAAAAATATAGCATATAAAAAGCCCCATTGATTAAAGTATCAATGGGGCTTTCCTTTTTTAAGAGCTTAGTTTTTTGATTTCATCAAAATATCGCTGAATAATGGCCTGTTCATCAAACTCCTCTATAGCCATTTTTCGCCCCTCCTGCCCCATTTTTTCACGTTCATTTAGAGATAAATTTAACATTCTTTGCATAGCCTCAACCAAGGCTTCTCTATCTTTAATAGGCACTATATAACCATTAACTCCATCTTTCACCGTCTCTCTACAACCTGCCGTATCTGTCGTAATTAGAGGCTTAGCCATTGCTAACCCCTCCAACATGACCCTAGGTAACCCTTCTCTATAAGAAGGCAATACTACAATATCTGAATTTTGCATAATAGATCGCACATCAGAAGACTGACCTATATAATTAATAATTCCCTCTTTATGATACTCATCTATTATTTCTGGAGATATAGCAGAGGGATTGTCATTGTCTAATGCACCAACTATCCAAAACTGCGTTTTAGGATTTTTTGATTTAATAGCCTTAGCCGCTTCCAAATATTCTACAATCCCTTTATCGTACAATAATCTTCCTACAAATAAAAAAACGGTATCCTCAGTTGTTTCTGTTTTAGGTAAGGGCTTGAAATAATTGGTCTTGATACCAGAGCCTTTTATGAGGGTAGACTTTTCTTCTTCCAGTAACTTTAGATCATTAAAAAGCTTAAGATCATCATTATTTTGAAATGCAACTAGAGATGCTCGCTTAAATGCCTGTTTGTACAAGCGTTTGACTACTTTGTTCACCACACCATTACTCAAAAAACTGTAGCCTAATCCTGTTACAGTACAAACTCCCTTTGTCTTGACAAACCGACAAGCAAAGCTCCCATAAATATTAGGTTTGATCGTATATTGTAAGGCTATATCTATCTCCTGATCTCTGTATATTCGATACAGTTCATGGGTAAGTCTTAAATCTTGAATAGGGTTGGTTCCCTTTCTACTCAATCGTTGTAACGGTATAAATTGGCAACCTGTAGCTTCTATTTGAGGCACAAAATCATCGGTAGGAGCTATAGCCCAAACACTGTATCCTTGTGCTAATAATGCTTCGATCAATCCCAATCTATAATTGTATATATTCCATGCTGAATTGACAACAACAGCAATTCTAAGGCTTTTTTGCTCCAAGATGTTAGATTTTAATTACCTTTGCAAATATAAGATATAATATGGTTTGTTTGTAAATTTTTTTAGTTTACTAACCTTTATTTCATATAGCGAAATACAAACCATACTCAAATCAACAATTACACTCAACAATCAAAAGGGATATTCTAAAGAATGCAGTGGAGAATTTTATATAATATTGATTTTTTGTTGCTGCCTATATTCTTGATTGCATTTACCTCTGTATTTATAGTTATTCGCAACACTCGATACTCAAAGAGTATAATCAAAAAATATTTTCTACCTGCATTACTATTTAGATATGTGGGAGCTATCCTAACAGCATTAATGTATGAGTATTACTATGGTGGTGGTGATACATTTATGTATTTTTTAGGCGCTCAAGATATTTATAATACAATGTTCAAGGACTTTCCTGCAGCATTGGAATTAATATTTAATGACTACTCAGATCTCAGCCCTGTCACCAAACAGTATCTAACCATACATCGTTTCTTTATAAGTGATACAGAATCTATAATTGTTAGATTGGGTGGTTTTTTTAGTTTGTTTACCTTAGGAAGCTTTTTTGGGATATCTCTTTTATTCACAAGTTTTTCGTTTTGGGGATCTTGGAAACTCTATTTAGTGTTTTATGACTTATACCCCCAATACCATAAAACACTTGCTTTTGCAATATTACTAGTTCCTTCAGTTTGCTTTTGGGGAACGGGTGTAATGAAAGACCCATTAGTAATGGGGGCTTTAGGCATTTTTGTCAACGCTACTTACACACTTTTGATAAAAAGGCAACAAGCTCTACGTTCATTCATTTTAATCTTGATCTCTGGTTGGTTAATTGCTAATGTCAAAGTATATGTTCTTTTAGCACTCCTACCTGCAATGCTAATTTGGGTAATGTTGATGTATACTCAAACCATCAAAAATGTATTTTTCAGGAGATTTGCTGCACCTATATTTTTTGTAGCAGGTGCTGGTGGAGGACTAATTGTAATACAACTACTAGGTCAAATTTTCCCTCAATATGCATTAGCAAATCTACTTTTAGAAGCAGAAAAAATACGCTGGTGGTTAGAGGTAAGTACCATTAGAGATGGTGGAACTAGTTATAGTTTAGGAGATATAGACCCTAGCTTATTTGGGCTTATGAAAGCTTTCCCAATGTCTGTAAATGTAACTCTATTTAGGCCCTATCTATGGGAAGTACGTAAACCTATTGTACTTATTTCTGCACTGGAATCAGTATCTTGTTTAGTCTTCTTCTTATTTATTTTCTTCAAAACAGGTATTCGCAAGACATTAGTGTTAATGTTTAATGACCCTGTTATCATGTTTTGTCTAGTATTTTCAGTCATCTTTGCCTTTGCGGTAGGTTTTACATCTACCAATTTTGGGGCATTGGCACGTTACAAAATCCCTTGTTTACCATTTTTTTACAGTGCCTTATTTTTGCTTTATTACAAAGCAAAAAATATGAAGTCACTCTTAGAAATTAGCGCACGCCCTTAAAAACTCTATGATACAAATAGTACCAAATGGTTGGATGATACCACAAAAAACTCTCTTTAGTACCTTCCTTAGTTTCCAATTTATCTTGTACTATAGCTTCTCCTAGAGTTTGTTTCATCAACTCAATTCCCTTAGCTAATTGGATATATGGATAGGTCACAAAATTATCATTAGCCTCTACTTCTACTATAGCTTGATGCAATATACCGCCAGTATCAATACCTGGGTCGACTAGATGCACTGTTACCCCACAGTTCTCTTTATCCTTGTGTGCCAAAGCCCAATATCCTCCATGTACACCTCTATATTTAGGAGTGATCCCCGCATGTGTATTTATAAAAATAGCATTAGTACATCCTAATATTTTTTTAGATATAATTCTTGTCCCATTCACAATAATAATATCAGGTTGAATCTCTTCTAACAATTCCCTAGAAGCCTTCGAATTAATGGAAGTAGCATTTAGAATTTTGTCTTGATCTATAGGCGTCTCTTTCAGCTGATACTTCTCTTTCAAGGCAGCAATTTTAGCTTTTGAGGTCATCCGAAGTAGTTTAACTATAAACAGCTGAAACAAGATTTGCCCAAAGACCTTAAAGTAACCTAAGCGCTTTATACGCCTCTTCAAAAACTTCTTTCGATCAACAGCCTCTTCCACTATTACCTTTTCTATATTATAATGATCTTTTAAGCCATTATACATCATTAGAGAATAATGATCCTTGCCTGACAGCATTACTATTTTCTTAGTCTTAGTCATTTAACCCATTTATAATATTAGCTAATTCGCCCATAGTAGCACTCCCAAAACTATAGGTTTTGTGCAATTCTTGATAATGTTCCAAAATTTTCTGAAGCATTCCAAAATTTTCTTTTTGGTGATTCCCAAAGTTATGAGGATGCCACCATAAATGAAAGACCAACCCATGCTTGGCAGCATGAGTCATGCTCTTCTTTATCCTACGCAAGCGCAAGCCTTCTAAGATTTTAAGTTTGGTAGAAAATGGCCTCAAAAATCGACTAGAAGGTATATTATAAGGCTTCTTTGCAGCTATTTCCTTAAGGCTAGAACAGTTGTGTCCCGAAATATTAATATAAGTATCCAATAACCTAAATGCTCTCTTTAGTTTAGTTTCATCAGCACCTTTTTCCGCTTTATAAAACCAAGCTTTTTCATTGCCTCTATAACTAGTAATCCCTTTATCAGCACAGACTGCTAAGTATTCTTCATTAAACTGGTTTCTAGGAAAAACTAGACTTTTCAGCTCTATATTTTGTCTTTTTGCAGCTTGCTTAGCTGCCTCCATATCCGCTTCAAACTCTTCTACAGTTTGCCCTTCTTCTAAGCAATAATAATGTGCAAAAGTATGTGTAGCAACCTCTTGCTCTGGATACTGCTCTATTAAATCAATTAGATCAGCAGCATAATGATAAGGGTCCTTTTTTACATCTGTCCCCAAAGAAGACAAATAGTCATTGTATGGAGATAGGTTTTGATTAGCATAACTAGGTTGTTTAGTAGGCACCAATTCCAGTAGAGCATTCTTATTTGAAGCAAACAATAAACCTACTGTTGCAAAAGTCCCTTTGACACTATAAGCATCAAACATTTCAAGCATTTTAGCTACAGCATCTCTGCCTCCCAATATATTTTTACCATAAGAAGCTATTGTCTTTTTGTCGCGCACTCCCCACAATAATTCAAAATCTAAAGAAATTACAAACTGCCCTTTTGTCTTCATTCGCTATACTGTTTTAGTCGGCTTTTATTTTAGGAATATTTTTTGTTATATTTATATTCACTAAAGTTGTTTAAACAACTTCTTTTACAAAATTAATACTTTTATTTTAAACGCATTCAAAATTCATGCGATATGAAAATCACTCGCCTATTTATATTGCTTTTACTCGGAATTGGGGCCAACTCAACCATTCAAGCACAAATATTTGAAAAAGTAGCTGACAAGGTAACCAAAAGTGTAGAAAAAAGTGTAGAGAGAAGAGCTGGTCAAGAAGCTGACAAGGCTACAGACAAAGCATTAGACAAAGTTTTTAGTCCTAAAAAATCAAAAACTAATACCAAAAAGGAGCCTTCAACCACCAACTCTGACAACACCGAGCCAAAGCCAATAGAATCTACAAAAGTTGAGGAAACTAAAAAACCTAAAGAAAAAGTAACGATCAACAAGTTAGACGAAAATGAGTTTGTAGGCAGCTTTAGAGTAGAAATCAAAAAATTCAAGAAGAATAAGCCTGTTAAAGATGGTCATGCTATTCTAGATTATTTTTTCGATACTTATGATATTGCTATCCATCAATTTGATGGAGATAACCCAAAAGAACGCAAAGCAGCTATTATCCTGCTTCGTCAATCTCAAGCTTCGGTTATTATATCTGAAGAAGAAAAAAAGGCGATCAAGACACGTTTATCAAGGGAACTACTAACTCCTAAACCAGAACCCAAAAAAGAAGATGTTTACATCACTCGTACTTCTGAGACTAAAAATATAGACACCTATAACTGTGTCAAGTATTTAGTAGAGAAAGATAATGAATTCTCAGAGCTTTGGGTAGATGAAACTACTAAAGTTGATTTGCACAAAATGAATAGAACCTTGCAATCTATTTTTGGTAAAAACCTAAACAAAACCTCTTATGAAACAACTCAAGAGATAAAAGGTCTTGTTAGAGACGCTACAACTACCAACAATTCTAAAAAAGAAAAAACGCACATGAAGTTGAGCTACTACGATGATGAAAATCCTGGTAGAAAGCCTTTCGACTACTCAGACTATGAAGTTATTGATGGTTTCTAAACCATTAAAAATATCACCAATACTTAGAAGGTCTCCCCTACAAGGAGGCCTTTCTTTTTAAACTTATCTGCGATACTTAACCGTTGATCTCTACTAAAAACAAGATGTAGATCTACTTATCCATCAATGCAAGACTTCTCTACCAAGAACTTGATGAGCTTATAGCAAGCAATCTCCAACGCTTAAATATCGCCTTTAGATTTAGGCCTAACATGAAGGAAGATTTTCGCAATACATTCAAACAGTATCAAAAGAAAGTCAAGGCTGCTAATATCCAAATGACAGAGCATCTAGACTATTTGCAAAAAGGCTATATCAATAACAATATGTTATTATCGTTATTTCAAAAACTAATAGCAGTTCTTAGAACGAATCGAATGAAAATTATACACCTAACTAAAATTATGCAAGAGTATTATGCCCAATAAAAAAGAGTAACAGCCTATGCCATTCCTCAACCTAGATGAAGATGAAAATCTCTTCACTGAAATACTACCAGCTGAAGTCTGGTAGGTTAAAAATTAGGACTATAAGTCCCCTGACTATTCTAAAGAAATATTATTCGAGTTATCACTTTGCTTAGAATCGTTGTGATTCTCTATATATGCTTTGATTACTTCATC
>JAAEPD010000532.1 GCA_024222455.1 Aureispira sp. | reverse complement strand
TCTCTTGCTACTTCATGTAAATTATTTCCATATTCTTCCATTGACTTCTCCATAGTACGGGGCTAGGAAAGTCTATATCCTCTCCCCCTTTGGGAGAACGCAACATAGTGTTTTTTTGGAAAGTCATAGGTTGCCATGATCACATGTAATGCCACTTCTCTTATACTGAGAACTTTTTGGACAAAGGGTAAAAAAAGAAAAGAAATGGGCAAAATAATAACTGATACATAATTATCCCTTTGAAGAGTGTAACCTTATAAAAATAATCAAAATGGATTGGTTGGCATTATATATGCATATAGGGAGTTGATGAGGGTTGAAGGCCCAAAACATATCTACACAACTTCTGATACTAAAAATATGTAAATAACACCTGGGACTTAAATTTTTAACTTGATTTATGTCCTTCCTAGCATATAGGGATTAGATGAGGGCTGAAGGCTTGAAACATATCTGCACCACTACTGTTACTTAAAATATGCAAATAATGCCTGAGGTATTTATTTTTGGCTTCAATAATTTTCGCTTAGCATATAGGGATTCAATGTTGGTTGATGGCCCGAAGCATATCTGCACCACTGCTGTGACTTGCAATATGCAAATGATGCCTGGGGCTT
>JAAEPD010000531.1 GCA_024222455.1 Aureispira sp. | reverse complement strand
GGAGACGATGCAATCTTTTCCTGCATTAAACCAACTGAAACCACAGGTACCAATTAATTTTTCATTAAGAAAAATGCCCAGTTTATCAATAAGATTTATTCTATTTTAGTTCTTTAACTAAGGAAATAGTTTTGATGAGATTATTACACATTAAGAATCTTGAACAACTACAAATTGCTTTTCTAAAGGATGTAAATGAGCTTTGAGTTCTTGAATAAAAACATCTCCATAACGCAAATAGAGAGCTATAAAATTGTCATGACGCTCCTGCAAACCATTTTTGGGGAATAGTTTATCCTTCCATTTTCTAATTTGCTGCACAACAGTATCATGTTGTTGTTTTTTGTGTTTAACTAAGCGTTTTTCTAGCTTCTCTAAAGCTTTATATAACTGTGCTTGTTGTGCTTGAACACCTTTTCCTAAAGTTGAGTCTATAGCTATAGTTTTAGCTAGAATTTGCTCAAAAACCTGGTTAAAACTCCCTTTTTCGCTTTCAAAATGTAATTCTTCCTCACTCTCTGCATGTACATATTGTTTAATAAGTGCCTCTGTATCTTCAAAAATTTCAGACATTGAAAATCCAAACTTAGCTAACTTTTTGCTTTGCCCTTTATCTATCCAAAGCACAGAGTTTCTACGAATAAGCATAGGAAAAGGGATATTATAATGCTCAAACTGTGTTTTTCGCTCTAGCCAATAAGCTAACTCTCCACCACCTCCAATATAGGCTAGATTGGGTAAGATTGTCTCTTGGAATAATGGTCTCAAAATCACATTAGGGCTAAACGATTCTGGATATTTTTCTAATTCTTCCAAAAGTTCTTCCTCAGACCATTCAATTCCTGTATCTAAAGCCTTGTACCTTCCTTCTTCTTTTACTATTCGGACACGATCATTAGGTAGTAGATGGAACAAATTGATAGCCCTTGCATAAGCTTGATTCTTGAACCCCAAAGCTTGTAGCTGAGCAGCTGTTTCTTGCACCAAGGTTTGTGAACTATGTTTCAATAGTTCTTCCCTAAAAATAGGCTTCATCAAACTCTTAAAAGCCTTGTGACTACTATCCAGTACAATCAAACCATAATGTCCAAATAATTGATTAACTAAGCGTAGACTAAAATCTCCATAATCTGTGCTCTGTTCATAAGATTTGCTCAGAATTCCTTTTAGATTTTGAGCATTTTCAGAATCACCCAGAAGTCCATAAACTTCTTCCAACACAGGCAACAAGCTTTCTATTTGATAGCGACTAACCGAACCACCTTGTTTATCATCCCATACTACCTTTTTTCCAAAAATATTGAAGTAGTTGACTTCCTCAAAATCGTGATCTTCCCCACCCATCCAATACACTGGCACGAACTGTTGGTCTGGATATGTTGTATTGAGTTGCTCTGCCAAATTGATAGCTCCTACTATTTTATAAATAAAATATAGTGGCCCTGTAAGTAAGTTTGGTTGATGTGCTGTAGTTATCGTAAATGTATTGGCTTTTGCTAATGCTTGTAGATTCTCTAATACTTTGTTTGTAGCACCTATAGTTTTGTATTGTTGCTCTAATACTTCACACAAAACACTTCGATTAGTGTCTGGGAAATTGCGTTGTGCAATAACCTCTTTGAATTGTGTTAAATTAACCTCATGTTTATAATAAGGCTGCAAGGCTTTATCGCCTAAAACGTAAGCTTTATCAGTCTTAGAAAACTGATTAATCTTATCAAAAGTTAGTTTGGTTATATTCATTATATGAATTGTCTATTTATATGAATTGTCCACTATTTTTTTTCTGCTAAAATTCAAAAACCATTCTTTCTTAGATTTTGATAACCAAATCTTCAATCAAAACTAAAGTACTGTTTGATTATCAATTTCTTACGAAAATTTAGCGAACTATAGTTTATGTTTGAATCCCCAATCTATCAGATAGCCTAATTTATACAAATCGAACCATCTCAATCTAGGATGTTTAGCTTTAAAGTTTCTAATCAAAATTTTCCTAAAAAGTTTATAACCTAACCAAAAGAAATAATGTATTTTCCAAGCTTTAACCTTTTCATAAGCCTTCAGTAATCTAATATCTTTCCCTAAATCATACTGTAAACTTAGTGTATGTAAGTTTTGAATAGCTTTTTCTGTTTTGCCTATAAATATTTCTACTGATTCTAACCCAATATGTTCTAATGGATTATCTAAATGAAGGATCTTGATTTTTCGTTTTCTCAATTCAATTCCAAACAACGTATCTTCATGTCCGTACTGAGTTAGTTGTTCGTCAAAATAGATTTGTTGGAAAATGGTCTTAGGAATCAAAAAATTATTGGTCATGAAAGATTTGTAAGGCAATTCTTGACGCTCCTCACTAGCGGTGACTTCTCTTTGGCCACCATAATACCAATGAAAATATAAATTCTGCACTTGAGGTGCCTGAGGTGCATAAACTCTGCCTCCATAAAGCAACTGGTTCGGAGCCAAGTTTTCTACATAGTTTTGTATATATTGGTCATCTACAGGCATAGAATCACAATCCATATACAATAGGTATTCATAACTAGCTACTTGGGATAAATAATTACGAATTTTAGAGCGCCCCATATTCTCCTCGGCCTCTATATAACGAATATTAGTTAATGCTTCTAGTTTTCTATTCTCTTGCTTGAAATGAAGTTGAGATCCATCATCCACACAGACAATTTCGAATGCAATAGACAGTAAACTTGCTTGCTGATGTAATTTTTGAACTAAAGGCTGAACATCAAAATTATAAACAGGTATAAGAATAGAGAGCATATCTTCTTGTTTTTAATGCTCAAGACTCAAGCCACCTGTACTTGCTATTTCTAACATAGGCTTGTTTTGAATCTTACTTTCTATCCAAACTACTAAATCTACATTAGGCAAGAAAGAACGCTCAAATTTGTTTTTAACCAACTCCTGTAGCTCCTGTTTTAGTAAAATAAACGAATCCAAAATCGTCTGTTTAGACTGTCGGTGTAGGTACTTTTTTAGGTATTTAAAAATGATTCGTTCTGTCTTGTACAACAACTTACGTTTATACATCATTCGGTAAGTATTGAGCAGCATAGAATCTAGCAACTGATAATTTCCTAGCTCAAAATGTACTATTAAATTTAGAATCATGGCACCAGCATAGATGTATTCATGCTCCTTGATTATTTTATTCTCAAATACTTGATCTAAAAACTTGCTAGCCTCATCAAATTGAGCATTACAGATATGGATACATGCTATAACATAGTCCAAAACTAATATTCTAAACTTCCCTACTTGAGGATAAATAGCATCTAATTCGTCTTGATGTTGGCTCAAATAGTCCAAAGCCTCTTTATACTTATAAGACCGGACATAATATTCTAACCTAAACTCAAAAATGCGTTCTTTGATCTTTACTGTCAAAAACGGATCACTTTGTATATAATCTTCTTCTAAAAACTGCTCTAGTTTTTGGCATGTTTTATCTGCCGTTTCAAACAATAAAGCTTCCAACTCCAAGAACATCAAGTTATTTACATCTGCAACATAATTGGTAATCTTAGCTTTAGGAATGCGGTCATAAATGTCATAGGCTTTCACAAAATGTCCCCAATACTCACTAGCCTTTTCATAGTCACCTTTGTATCGTGCAATAAAACCATTCAAAAACCAAAAAACATCTTTAGCTCTAGCTGACTTTGCCAAGGTTTCGTCTTGCAACAAAGGGTGATCACTAATTATTTTGATAGCATCCATTTCTTCCTCACTTCTAGCTGCACGCTTTTTGTGTGTCAAAAACAGTGTTTTGAGTTGAAGATAATAGTAGGTAATATCATTTTTATAGTTTTCGATAAATTCGTATTCCTGCTTTAAATCCTCATCTAAATATTTCTTAATTTTTTGAACATCTCGTTGATCTTGGTAGGAAGCCGCCAACTTGCCTAAACCATTTGTTGCCAATAAATAATCTTCATGAGATTTAGCTTGTTGAATACCCTTTTCTAGAAGTGCATCACATTGCTTGTACAAACCTTTTTGACGTAGTACATCTGCCTGAAAATACATTTGGTTAATCTTCTCTTTGTATGAATTTTTAGCATGAAAAAGGTATAACGCTCTCAAGATAAGATTGTACAAACGATTTTTAGCTACATGAAAATTTCGTGCAGGAATTCGATCCTTGAACTGGACCCTGATTTTCTCTTCATTAGATTCTTTTTGTCGATCAAATGCATTAAACAAATCTAATTGATTGTCTGTACCTTTGCTTGTGAAAGCCTTTGCGACCAGCTTTACATAACGTTTTTCAGATTGACTTAAAGAATGAATCAATTGATATAAATCATCAGAAAATCTCATATAGCATTATATTCTATTATGAATTAGAAGCTCAACTATCTCCTAATTTTTTTTTAGATAAAGAAGTTGTTAAAAAATGAATTGTCAAAGGTTGTTGAAATGCTATAGCCAAAACCAGTACTCAAAGCCCATTTTGAACTCTATTCTTAAGCAACTTCGAACAGATAAGCACCAAATATACTAAAAACTCCCTTTCTTACTGATTTTATAGCTAAAATTTGAACTTTTATACTCTTGATCTAGTTAGTGGCTCCAAAACCATTAAAAACTAAACCATAAAAGGTCATGAATGAACAATTTACTTTCTTTCACAAATCAGATCACCCTTTTTCGCAGTGGTACATGAGTGATTTTGAGATTGATGAAATTTCTTTTAATTGTGCAGAGCAATACATGATGTATGCTAAAGCTAAATTATTTGGAGATGAAGAAATGGCTCAAAAAATACTAGAAACCACATTACCTGGAAAGCAAAAAGCTTATGGCCGATTGGTCAAAAATTTTGATTCCAAAATTTGGGATCAAGAAGCTAGAAAAATTGTCTATAAAGGCAATTCTGCTAAATTCACACAAAACCAAAATCTTCAAAAATTCTTATTAAAAACAGCAGGGACAACTCTTGTGGAGGGGCTAGTAGAACAGATACAATTTGGGGAATTGGTTTGGATGAACAGAACCCTGCTAGATTTGATAGAAGTCAGTGGCAAGGAAAAAACTGGTTAGGCCAAGTTTTGTCAAAGCTGCGAGACGACTTATTAACAACGAATAATTAACACATAAAATGAAAAAGCTAGTTTATGCGGCTTCGGATGATGAAGGCGTTTGGGTTTATCAAGCTTTTCGACCCAAAATTGTAGAATATGCTGTGCAGCACGGGACTTTTGGGAAAGGTTTTGGGCTAGATAGAATGAGCTGGATAAAGCCCTCTTTAGGTTGGATGCTTCGTCGCTCTAAGTATGCTACTAAACATCGAATGACAGCTATTGCCAAAATAAAACTAAGTCATCAAGGTTGGTTAGAGTTGTTGAGGCAAAGCATCCCAACTCATTTTGATGCAAATCTATTTGAGACAGAACATCAATGGCAAAAAGCTCTAAACAATAGTCATGTAATACATCAATGGGACCCTGAACGAGATTTGCAAGGCAAACGACTGCAACGACAGGCCATCCAAATTGGACTACGAGCAGACGCATTATTAAAGTATGTACAAGACTATATTATTGGTGTGGAAGATATTACAGACCTTGCACTAGAAATAGGTAAAGTAGCTAAGTTAGCTAATCCTAGATATCCTAAAGTACCAATAGAAGTGCCTTATGCATTACCCCAAGAGCTTATGCAAAGTTTATCTTGCTCTTTAGCTGATTAATTTCCTCTTACCCCTTCACGATATTCAAAAACTCTGGCTTTGGGGTAAGCTTTTTTGTAGTTTGCTAAAGCTACATTTGCTTCTAATTTTGTTTGGTAATCTCCCACTAAGAATAAATATTTATTATCCTTTGTTAGATCAATAAATACCTCATCAAACTCAAAAAACAGCTCATGATCTAGTGTAGGACTATTTTCTTCTAACAACAACTGAACTTTATAACCACTATAACGCATAGGAATAACTTGAGGAGTAGAAGCTGTTTCTCTGCGTTTAGTATCTTCACCCTTATCTCCTTCTTTGAAATAAGTTTCCTCGTTAGCATCTACTATTTCCTTCATATGTTGTTCTTGCATAAGAGAAGCTAAGCTTCGATCCTTGAATGGATCGGCTCTACGAATATCTACAATTGTGATCTCTGTTCTTCTGTTTTGTTGGTGCAGGTCTTCCGCACAATCTACACCATCTATACAAGAATTGACAGGACGTGTTTCTCCATACCCTTTGGCAATAATTCTACTTTTGGTTACTCCTCCCCTTTTTCTTATGTAATTCACCACAGCTTCAGCTCTTCGCTGAGAGAGTGCTAAATTTCGGTCGTTTGTCCCCCTACAGTCTGTATGAGAACTCAGTTCTATGTCAATCTGTGGATTATCTCTAAGCATTTGAGATAGCTCATCTAGTTGCTTAAATGTCTCTGGTTTTAGCACTGCGCTCCCAAAATCATAGTAAATATCTTCCACCTTGATAACTTCGTTGAGTTTCAATTTTTTCATAGTAACATTTGAGCTCAACACTCCCATAGTATTGTCCTTTGTTAAGTTATCAATAACACCTGGTGTTATTGTTCCAAACCCTTCCATACACAAGATACAGCCATTCACATTTACATTAGCTCGCATACGTTTAGTATAGTACCCTTCTTTGCGCAACATAAATATATATTCATAGCCTTGTTCTAATAAAAAAGAAAAAGAATGATGAGGATGATGTTCTATTCGCAACTCTTCTCTTTGCAAACTGTTGTTATATATTTCGAGCTTTACCCCTTCTATACCATAGGCAGCACTTGAGGAGTCATTGGGGTCGACAAAATCTGTAATACTTGCCTCTAAAAGATAGCCAGGAAGGCGTTCTATTTTTAAATTAGCATAAGCTTTTTTAGTGGTTTTGCTGTCTTTGGCAGAGATTTTGGTTTTAGTCTCTTTGAACCCTTGTTTTTGGGCTATAAGCTCATACTCTTTATTTTCAAACAAAGGTACTTTCAAGGTTACTTTACCTGTTGGATCACTAAAAGCTTTTAAACCATACTGTGTACCATCAACTTTTGCAATTACAGAAACATCTGCAAGAAAACCTTTATTATCTGTCTCAAAAGTATAACCAACAATAGTTAAGCTATCTTCTTGCGAAAAAGCAAAATGAGTAAAAGCAAAAGTCATTAGAAAGAAAGAAAACAATTTCATATTAATATGTATCATATATTTGGAACAGCTTGAAACCAATATTACTAAACGATTGGTGATATTGATTACACAATAATAATGCAAAAACGTCAAACATGAAGCATTTCTTTTTAGTATTAGGCATTTTAATTCTTGCAGCACAGAGCTATGCTCAAGATTTTAAGGGTTGCCCAACTGGCCAAGAGCGTATTGCATCTTCTGACAATACATTTGAGAAAGAAGTATTAGCTCTTGTGAATAAAGAGCGTAAAAAACGAAATAGGAAAGCACTTAAGTGGAATGAGAACTTGGCATATTCAGCACGCTATCATGCAAAAGATATGGCTGTAGATGATTATTTTGAACATGAGTCTCATGATAGACTAAAAAATGGTCGTCTCAAGCGAACTTGTGGCATTTTTGAACGCATTGGTAAATTTTTAGGCAAGAAAATGTTTGCTCGTGCAGAAAACATTGCAGTAGGAGCCATGACCCCTGCTGAGGTAGTTAAGGATTGGATGACAAGTAAAGGGCATCGAAAAAATATATTAGACAAAGAAGCTAAATATTTGGGAGTTGGGTATATCCAAGATTCGGATAGTGAATGGGGTACGTATTGGGTTCAATGCTTTGGGATGTAACCCACTTCATCCAACTATTAAAATAGTTATATGATTTTGTGACATTGAATATATATACTATATTAGCCCTGTTATTTTTTAACCAAACAGTTAGTTTATATTCCATGAAACAATCCCTTTTGCTAATTTTAGTCACCCTTTTCATTTCAATATTTACTCAATTTGCTCAATCTCAAACTAGTACCGATTATTGGAAACAAGGTTTCGCAGCATTCAAAGAGCAAAATTTTGAAAAGGCGATTCCCTGACCAGGATGCTTTTTATGATGAGTTTGAGAAAGTCTGTCTTTGGCCTTATCTGATAAAGCATGAACATCTCAATAAAGAATATCTTACAGAATGGTCTTATCGTGACAACTACATTGTAAATACAGCTGTGGAACAACGAATAGTTGTAGCTAATGTTCGTGATGAAAATAATGAACCGCTCTTGTTGGATACAAGAAGAAATAAAGGACTTGCAGAACGCTGGTATGGAAATTTCCCTGGGGAAACTAAGATTAGAACAATCTTATTTCTATTTACAGATAAAGATTTTGAAGCAAGACATGAAAGACAAATTAGTAAAGCTCATGAAATCTTTCATAATCCAGAAAATACAATGCTTGAGCGCGTTGGTGCCTTGTTTGTCAGTGCTCCTCTTGACAATAAAGAATTGGCAGCAGCCCTAGAATATGAAGACTTGCATATTCGTTATTGTGCTTGCCGAGAAATACGCTCAGAGCATCCTAATAAGTTGAAAAAGATTTGCAAAAATGATGAGCGTGAGCAAATTAAGATAGTTGTTGAACACAACCCTGCATTTAGATAATGCAATCTAGCAAGCTTATACTTGCCTTTACATAAGCAATTAGTTATCTTTAATAACTAATTGCTTTTTATTTAAAAACCAGTCACTATGTTAAAAAATATCCTATTCCTTTTTTTCTGCTTTTCTATATCTCAAGTATATGCTCAAGACCCTATTAAGGAAGCTTGGTACAAGGCAAAAGAACTTTGTAATGAAGGCGAATATAACGCTGCTAAACCATACTTACTGAAAGTATACAAAGAAATGCCTCGTCCTCTTTGCTGTTATTTTTTGGGAGTAACTTATGATGTTAATAATGATGTAGATTCTGCTCTATACTATTATCAAATAGGAATCAAAAATAGTAGAAAACCACAACTATCCTCTTTGGATAACATAATTCGATTATATCTACGTCAAGGCAACTTAGAAAAAGCCTATGAATTAGCTTTGGATGCTATAAAAAAGTATCCAAATAATGCTGTTATGATTGATGAATTTAAGCAAGTTTGCCAATGGAGCTATTTTATCAAACATAGAGATTTGTCTATTGACTACCTAAAAATGCCCAAAGGACTTGAGAGTTATAAGGTTAATACTGTTACAGAACAATATTTAATTATTAAAAACCTGAGAAACGAAAAAAACCAGCCGTTTAATGTGGGAAATAGAGGCTATAAAGGCACCTTTGAATTATGGAAAGGTAAATTTAATCAAAGTAAGGAGGAAGTTACACTGAAATTTGAATTGGTTGATCATAATCTAGACCGAGGCCTAGAAGCCCAAACCAAACATGCAAAAACTACTTATAATGATGATAAGGAAGATATTCCTGTTCGAATAGGAGCATTGTTGGCTATCATGCCTCTTGATGATAAACAAATGCTAAGTGTTTTAGACTCTAAAGAATTCGAAATTCGCTATTGTGCTTGCTCAGAAGTTCAAGCTAAACATTCTAATAAAGTAAAGAAGAAATGTAAAGCAGATGCAGACGAAAACATACGTATACTGACAGAATCTTTAAGTGCTTTTAAATAAAAACACTCAAAACTTATAGCAAAATAGGAGAATCACTTTTTAGTGATTCTCCTATTTCTTTTACCTTAATTGCTACCTAAATACATGTTCTAAACTCCAAATAAAGCAATTAATACAAAGAGTAAGATACAAGTAATAATAACTGTCCCTCCTATCCAGAAGTATCGTTGATATTTGAAAGCTTGCTCCAAATCGGTAACTACAGTATGCAGCTTATAACGATTAAGTGCTGATGCTGATTTCCAAAGCATGACTCCCAAAAAAATACACAAAGCACTAAAAATGAAAAAAACTCCCCAAACCACCAACAGAAAAGTATCTATTGATGCTGGTCTGCCATCCCAAGTTGTTTGATTCGAGTTCTCAATTATTGTCCATGTAAATACAGCGAATAAAAATACCCCCAACCCTACTACTACAATAGAAGACAGACGTTGCCAAAAGGTCATTTTTTTTAAATACTCATTTATAACTGCCATCTCATTTTATCTTTTAAAGCATCATTATATAAAATACTAAAGAGACGAGCACAATACCTCCCATAATCATCCAATACGTTTTTTGTTTTGTAAGAGCTGCCTCCAAATCAGAGCTATTACCGGATTTTACAAATTTTCCTATCTTATCTCCATATTGCAACAGAGAGATTAAGGCCCACAAAATTATACAGACCAAAAAGAATCCAAGGATAATTCCTCCCATGACAAGATCTCCCCCTAAACGCCTACCTCCAGACCCCATAACCATTGATAGTCCATAAAAAAGCTGTAAAAGAGATATACAGCACCCTATAATTCCAACTATAGCAACAAACCTAATCCATCCATGGGTTCCTTTTAGCTCACTGATAGCTTTAGGTGTTAAGTCTGAGTCTCCTACTATATCATCTTCATCTAATAAATCCATAATATTTAATTTTAAAGGGTTTAGTTTATAATATTTTATGTTCTGCTACCATCTGTATCGTCATCTAGTGCATTTATATCATTTACATCAAAACGTTTTTTGAGTTGATCATCAATAAAATCTGCACTATAACTTAAACTGTCCAGCATATCAACAACTTCATCACTATCCATTCCATCTACAAAACGAGACGTTTTAAGGTAAACATGGTCATCATAAATACTAAAAGCTTCGATCAAAGCAGAATGGCTCAATTCTAATAAATATCGGTATAGAGAAGCTGCCTGCAAAGGATCTTTAGGCAATTTCATGATTGGAGATCCAATAATTAGCACATTTCTAGGGCCTTTGTGAGATGGAGATTCTCTCATGAATATTGCAACACTAGCAGATCCTCGATGCAAAGACCACTGAAAAGGAGTATCTGTTCTAGTTGTTTCAGGACTTACCCCCATTTTCTGAATAGCACTTTCTATTATAGGTATATAGACTTCCAAGTTTGCCATAATTTTATATTTTCTGTTTTGGGTAAAAAATTTAGATTAGCTTGTTCTACAGAAATATACAGAATCTAAGGCATCTTGTATTATTTAGGGCTGTTGTTTTTCAAAAAAAATAGTAGATTTAATCTTTATCCTTCAATCGAGTTGAATAATGTAAAAATAACTATCATGCTAAATAATTTTAATCCTAGTGGCTATGCACTCAAAAACGGAAATTTGATTGGTCTGCCTTTCGATGCCAGCAATGCAAAAGTAGTTTTGTTGCCCGTTCCTTGGGAAGCGACAGTCTCTTATGCGGCAGGGACAGCTCAGGGACCTAAAAATATATTGGATGCATCCTACCAACTTGACCTGTACGATGCCGATATCCCCTATGCTTGGCGACTAGGTATTTATATGATGGCCACCTCCCCTGTTATACAAGATATGAGTGAAACAGCTCGCAACTTTGCAGTTCGACATATTGATAATTTAGAGCAAGGAGTCAAAAGCGTCCCAAAACTAATCAAACAGGTCAATGAGTATTCCCATAAGTTAAATAATTGGGTATATATCCAAAGCAAACGAATTTTGGAGAAAGGCCAGTTCCTTGGCTTAGTTGGAGGTGAACATAGTTGTCCTTATGGCTATATAAAAGCGTTGGGAGAAAAACATGCTGAATTTGGAATCTTACAAATTGACGCTCATTGCGATTTGCGCAAAGCTTATGAAGGTTTTGAACACTCTCATGCCTCTATTTTTTATAATGTATTAGAAGATATACCTAGTGTCAAAAAACTAGTGCAAGTAGGTGTTAGGGACTATTGTGAAGAAGAAGTCAATTATCAGCTACAGCATAGCGATAAAATAACCCTCTTTTCTGATCAAATGATCAAAGAAAATATCTATCAAAATAAAAGCTTTCATAATATCTGTGAAGCAATTATTGCTACCCTTCCTGAGCAGGTCTACATCAGTTTTGATATAGATGGACTCGATCCTAAGCTATGTCCTAATACAGGTACTCCTGTTCCTGGAGGATTTCAATTGGAAGAAGTCTTTTATCTGATAAAGTTATTGGTAAATAAGGGCAAAAAAATCATTGGTTTTGATCTTTGTGAGGTAGGTTCTGCTTCCGAATGGGATGGAAATGTAGGAGCAAGAGCATTGTATAAACTATGCAATTGGATGGGAAAATCTCAAGGGTTAGTATAAAATTAAACAGGTTCTAATCCTTCTTCTTAAGTTTCGATAATTTTATTAAAGCCATAATCAAGGCAGCTATACAGATTGCCAAACCAGCTAAGGCGATAAGCCAACCTCCAAATAAAAATAAGAACAGTGTTAGGATTGCAAAACCTCCTGCCATGATGAAATTCAAAATCATGGGCCATTTTCGGCGTTCTCTATTTAGATCAGGGTCATCTGCATATATAGTATAGGTTTTGTCTACAGCATAGACACCATCAAGCAGCATCAGTAGCCCAAAAAGGAGTAGCATAGCTATAATCACAAAAAGTATTGGAGGAAAAATAACAGTAACCATCGCTATAGCTGCTTGAATCAATTCTAATATCATTGTTCCTAAAAAAGAAAAAGCAGCTAAAATAGCCAAACCGCCAGAAATAATAGCAAATATCCCAAAGCGACGTTTTCTTCGTTTTTTTATATTTTCGGTATGCGGCAAGCCAGCCAACTCTACACCACTAATGATCATAGCAGCACCTACTAATAGAAGAGTAATAATTACGATTAACCACCCCAATGGTAATGTACCAAATAAGATGCCTTGCACAAAAACGCCTATAAATGAAGCTCCTAGAGAGAAAATAGCAGCACCTCCTATCAGCCCCAAAACACCTAAGGTTTTGCGCCTGTCTCTATTAGTCTGTTTCATCCCATTAGGATGTCTGCGCTTCTTATATCGCTTGCGTTTATGTTTACGTTTTTTTACTTTTTTGGTAGGTTCCCTAGGTAGTTCTTGATAACTTCCTACAGTCTCATATACGACTTCACTACTACTGTATTGAATCGGGAAGGCAGTCCAGCAAATGGTCAAAACAATAATGGCTAGTAGTTTTTTCATTCAGCTATCTAACAGTTTTTACAAATCGCCCATTTCTAGACGCAACATACGACCCTTTAGATCAGCAACTACCGCATCTTGCAACGTGTTGTTGAAATTCGCTACCTCTTCCTCGCTTAATCGCTTACTTTTATTCTTTTGACTTTGTCTAAAATAATCCTCTGACAAAGCTACAATGTTAGGAAAATATTCTGACTCGCAATCAAGTGTTACAGATGAGTATATTGTAGAGTTAATTAAGGCTAATATGCCATCAACATCTGGTTTTAAATATTCCATGACATCAATTACTAACAAGTCCATATCTATCTCTAGATTTTGGTCTTTTAACACATGTTTTGTCATGTATTTTTCCACATAGGATTCATACTTAGTTTCTAATGCAGTCATCCGTTGAGCAACATTTTCTGCAATTTTTTTAGAATCCCTAGTTGCAGACACAGCAGCGATCACAAACAACACAATAACCCCTAATATTATATATAAAATCATAAATCTAGTATATTCAATATTCTTAATGTATGGATACTTTATCTAATAATAGTCCGTACATTTTTTAACAATCAATTAGTTATAAAAACTTCATCGACTAACGATCTAAGTATATTGATTAAAAATACTAGTTCTACCCTAGAAAACGAAATATTCACTAAGGATTATCAACTATCTATTCAATTTAAGGATTAGATTTAATCTAAATGCTCAAAAGACTGGGGTATATCATAGACTTTTTTCAGTTGTTTTGCCATCATTGCTTCTGGTGCAAGTTTTAGTACCATTTTCAATAGAGGCTGACTAAATCGGCCATGGGCGAGTCTACCAAAAGTCCATGAAGAATTCACTATGTAATCCACTTTCTTGCGACGTTCTTTATCAAACACCTCAAAAGCTTTTTGGTAATCAGGTATCCTTTTCAGAATATTACTAATATAATAAGCATCTTCTACTCCTTGTGCACCTCCCTGCCCCATATTAGGGGTAGTTGCATGTCCTGCATCTCCTAACAGACAAACTCTACTCTTGCTCCACGTTTTCAAACGATTCAAATCTGTGATATCATTTCTTATAATTTTATCAGCAGGAGTATGCTCAATAATAGAAGCAACGGGAGTCGCAAAATGACTTCCAAATAAGTCCAATAATTTAGCTTTTATAGCATTTTTGTCCCCTTTATCCTTTTCTCCCTCTGGCGCCTTAGCTACCGCAAACCAATAAATTTGCTCCTTATTTATATTAGCAAAGCCAAAACGAATTTCTTTGCCCCAAGCTTCTGTACATCCCTCTTTATACTGAAAATCAGCAATCCCTCTCCAACAAGTTTGCCCAGAGTAACGTAAAGAGGTGTTTGGAAATAACCGTTGCCTCACCTTGGAGTTAATTCCATCAGCTCCTAGCAGCAAGCTACCTTTGGTTGTGGTTCCATCTTCAAACTCCACTAAAACACTTCCATCTTCTTCCCTATGTTGCTTGTAACTTTTTCCAAAAAAAACTTGATTAGGATCTAAAGCACTATACAACACCTCTTGCAGCTTAGCCCTGTGTATGAACACCACAGCAGCATCCTCTCCTTTTTCTAAAAACCCACTATCTGTTTTTTTTAAAGAGCTTAAATCCCTATTCGCAATCGTCGCATTATCCAATAAAATTCCATTTCGCCTTACTTCATCCCCAATCCCTAGCCAATCAAAAACGCCCATAGCATTAGGTGACATAGCAATACCTGCTCCAACAGCAGTCAGTTTAGGGGCACGTTCATACACCTTACAATTTATACCTACTTTATTTAGAGCTATTGCTGTTGTCAGCCCCGTAATACCCCCTCCTGCAATTATTATATTCATAACATTTAAGTATTTTAAAAAAATAAACTAAATATAGATATGCTCAAGAATAAGCATAACGGCGAATAAAATAGAGTGTCCAACTTAGCAAAATCGGAATCTTTCACTCGTTTAAAGAACCCAACATACTTAAACTCTCCGACTGCCCTCAATAAAAAGATAGTTGCAGTTGCCCAAGCTCCATAAACAAACCATACAGAAAGATCTACCCAAGTCATCACTTGCATCACGGATAATCCAAAAAGGCATAAAACGACTGCTACTGCTAGTGTAGCTAACATTCCTGGGGTAAAGACATCTGCTTCAGATCCTTCTAATTTTGGGGCAACTCTATCTAACCAAAGTTTGCCTCCAAATGCCCAATAAACATGTGCAATCACAATAATTCCTAATATCAAAAGCACTGTTATAGCAATTAATTCTTTCATATTTTTTTGTGTTTTAACTCTTAGTCAATTGTATAACTCTAATACTACTCCACACAAACAAAAAACTTGCTGTCCCAACAAAAACAATGGGTACTAGGGGGAAATAGCATATAGTTAATCCAAAGGCAATTAAAGAAATTAGTGTTGTTTCTATTTTTAGCTTAAAAATCAAGGTATTAGCCTTTGCAAAGTTCCAAGTTTGCCAGCCAAAAGCAAAAAGCATTAACCCCATAACTACACTAAATCCAATGTAAAAATCATATACCGACTTTCCCTCAGCGATAGTAGTATTCATCATGTTTTCAAAAATAGGAGGTATTGTTTTTGCAAAGCTAATAGCTCCTAAATGAACAGCAATATGTATTAAGCCTGTCAGCATGAATAATATTGCTCCTAACCTAAAATATCGATCATTCATCCTTCTTATTTTTCAATTATTATAATTTTACAAAATTAAGATTAGGTCAAAGTTACTAATTAATTTTATTTTTAGGTCATGTTTACTAATTTTAAATCACTTTTATTTGTACTTTTAATAAAGAAAACCTTACAAAAATAACACAATAGACTAGATAGCAACAACTTATGTCAAAAACAAAAGAAAAAATACTTCAAACTGCTTTAGAACTCTTTAATAAAGAAGGAATTGCTAATGTAACCCTCCGAAATATAGCGGCAGCAATGGGCATCAGTCAAGGAAACCTCAATTATCATTACAAAAAAAGAGAAGACATTGTATTTGCACTATACAAAAAGGTTGTTCATATTTTTGATGAAGCCTATGCCCAAATGAGGGAGCCTCAATCGTCTTTCGACCTACTTTTTCAATCAAGTGCCTTTATGTATAGTGTGTTTGAAGAGTACAAATTCTTAATGTTAGATTTTGTGGAAGTTATGCGTCAATACCCTTCTATCAAGGAACATCATCAACGTCTACATCAAACAAGGAAAGTAGAAATGCTTCAAATTTTTGAGATGCTGTACAAACGGGGTTTTATGCAACCTGAAGAGTTCAAAGGTCAACATGAATGCTTGATTCAGCAACTCATGATCATTGGAGATTTTTCGATGGCAAATCTCAATACCTTTCACAGCCAAGACAGCTCTAACCACCTCCAAACCTTTGTTCAGTTAATGACACAACTGATCTACCCTCACCTCACGGCTAAAGGTAAAAAAGCATATTGGGGGACCTACAAAAAAATGACAGCTGAATAGTTTGCAAACTACTCATAAAAATGTAAATTTAGTTGTATGAAACACCTCCTACTCTTAATATATGCAGGATGCTGTACTGTAGCCTGTCAAGCACAAACAAAGACTATGGAAATCGCTGATTGGGATTTTTTGCAATGGAAAATGTCTGAAACTGAGGTAGAGAAAGCTCTTATGGAACAAAAAATAGACTACACTCCACTGAGACCAAACTCGAAAAGCCTATCGACTAAAGCTAAAAACTTTAGGGGGTTTGAACGCCTAAGCTTTGACTATGACTTAGGACTTTATCACATACAACTCTATAAGACAAGCACAGACAAACAAGAAGCAGAAGAATTTGTGGCTGCTCAAATCAAAAAATTCAATACGCTTTGTGGAGATGCCGCCACCGAAGACAATTCTACTCGTAAACTGCGTACAAGTACTTGGATAAAGGATAAAACCGCCATTACATTGAACTTTTTTTACGATTCTAGCGATTATAAAGGTAACCCTCAATTCGAAATTCAATTATTTTACGCTCAACCTTAACCAACCCTATGACTGAAATCAATCTTAATTTCATGCACCCTACTTATGGGACTACCTTCAATGCAGATATTGATAGTAGTTTCACTGTTGAGGAGATGATAACCAATCTTTTGCATAGTGGTTTTTTGCCTCCTAATGATGAAGGATATCAATTAGCACTACGAAAACAAATATTTGATAGCAACTCAACTTTTGATAGTATCGAAAACCTTTACGATGGAGATATTATCAGAATAGTAACAGGTAATCAAGCTCAAGACAACTCTTCTGCACAACTAGTGGTCAATCTCAAACACCCCACAAAAGGAATTGTACTCGACCTACAAGTAAGCCCCGATATTATAGCGAGCGACCTTATTCAAATGGTTTTAGACAAAGGTTTCATACAAGGGCTTTCTGATCAATATACTTTAGTGACTAAAGGTCTAAATGAACTGAATGCAGATCAACCTTTATCCTCTGCACAAGTTAGCCACCAAGATTTTATACAAATAGTGCAAATTGGGAGCTCAGCTATGCCAGCTATAGCTCCTATGCTCTACACCATGAGTCAACAGTTAGAACAACTAGAAACAGGCATGACCAAAGAACTTGACCTAATCAAGAGCAACATGCCTGCTTTAAACACCATTCCCATAGATGCCAAAAGGGCTATAAATCCTACAGAGGAGGCATATCAAAGTATAGATAGCATTGTAGGGCGTTTGCGTAGTGATGCTAAATTGCCTCCACTCAAACCAATCAGAAGTATCAATTTTATGCCCTTCCTAATTACTGTAGGAATTATAGCATTAATCATTGGTTTCTACTTCTTTCTTAAAGCAATAACCCTTTTTTATTAATCGCCTGACAAACTCTTTTTGATTATGACCTTCTGGGAAATTATTCAACACGATTTTATATTCTATATAATAAATTTAATAATATTCGTAACTGTAGTATTAGTCACTTGGTTGTTTGCTAAAAGCAAGCAATTAGAAACCGTGAGTAAGCTCAAAACTCAGTTGGAATATCTAAAAATGCAGCAGAATGATAAGCTGTTTGATTTAGAGGATAAATACAAGAAAAAGCAAGAAAGCTTACGTCTTATCCTAAAAGAACTAGAAAGTAACTACAAAACTAACGATAAAGATATGGTAGAAGCTCGACGCAATGAGTTGAGCAATGTTTTCTTATTAGAATATAAAGATGCTGTACATAAGTATGCTCGTTTAGCAGACCAATATTTTGCAGAATATCGTCCTAGACATAGAGAGTTTGTACAAAATCACATTTTCCCTTTTTTGGATACTTCCCGAAAAATATTGAGTGCTATCAACACTCCTCAAATCATGCAAATGGTAGGTGGTCAGCCTATAAAATACAGCTACCAAGATTTTGATTTTGCCTTTGATCTTATCCGCAAAAACATGTTTATGTTTGATAATTTCAGAGCAGACTTAAAAAAATACATGAAAGCACTAGGTTTCAAGCCTTCTGAGTTAGATAAACAGCATGTTTAACTAAATAGTCTACACCAATAGTACCATTTAAACATTATTAAGCTTACCTTGATAAGCTTTTGGTTTTATGCCAAATGCGTTCAACCTCATACACGTATATTGGAAGATATATTTGAATGTATTGTTAATAGTTTTTTTGAAAGATCAAGTTGGTTTAGCTGATGATTTTTTGAGTAAGGTTCTATCTAAACACCTTAAAGAAAATTTAGAAAAAATTCTTTCCCAACAGCAGTTCAAAGCTGCGGGAATAGGTAATAATAAAAAATTCACTCAAAATAAGTTAATCAGAAGTGATCTAATTTATTGGTTAGATCGAGCACACAATGATATCCACGAAAACAGTTTTTTTGATTTGATGGATGAATTTGTAGCTTACTTAAACAAAACTTGCTATACAGGAATTACAAGCTATGAATTTCACTATGCTGGAGGAGAGCTGTGCATTTATAATAAAGATCATTCCCAAACTATTGCTCCAGTAAATGGAAAATCTGTATTCTTTAGGAGTGCAGAGTTAGAGCATGAAGTATTACTCAGCCATAAACCTAGAATGATTATAACTGGGTGGCTAAAAACAAATTAGTACAAATTACTCAAGACACCTTAAATATTATAATCAAAAGAAAAGATAGGATTAATTCAATATCCCATAAAGGAACATAATATGGCCATATATATTTTAATAGCAACAATTGTTGTTATTTTAATTGGGGTACTTTTATATCTCAGGAAACCTCAAGAATTAACAGAGAAGCCTACAACTAAAGTCTTTCATCATACTTTTGATCAAATAGAAAGCTTTCATAAGGAAAACCCTGACTTTGAATCACAATCTTCTATATGGCAAAAAGAAATGCAAAAGCATGGCGAAAGCCTCCATGCTTCTGATGTTGGTCTCATTATTTTTTCGCACGGAACATTTGTGGGAGAAGACCCTTTGGGAGTAGAACCAATGTTAGAGAGTCTATTTCCTAAATCTAAGTTGAATAACCAAATAGCTAAAATCAAAGAATTTAATCACTCTTTTTGGCAAAAAAAACTGCAAGATCAAGGATACTTCCTTTCTAGTTATGTGAGCTTATTTGAAAAATCCTTACAGAAACCTATCTCCTGCATTAATTTTAAATGGTCATCAGGTAACCATCATTCAGCAAGGCTCTCAGGAGCTATTCGCCTAATACAATTAATTAGCTCTAAAAAAAAGGAATTAGGCAACAAAAGAGTGTTGCTCATTGGACATAGTCATGCTGGACAACTATTTTCTCTAGTTTCTCATCTCATATCCAATTCAGATGTAGGATTAGAACTCAAAAAAATCCTTTTAGAAGAAGAAGAAAACCTAGATAATGATTTAGCTACTCTAAATGATGTGCCATTAGATTTCGTCACCTTAGGAACCCCTTATCTATACCCATGGCCAGAAACCAATAAATACAGAACTATTCACTTTATTAACCATAGAAACCATCCCTATTTAGCAGGAACATCTCAAGGAGTCTTTCACACACGAGATGGGGACTACATACAGCAATGGGGAATTGCAGGAAGTGACCTGATTGCCAGCACTAAAAAAGAACGAGAACTCAATAAAAAACTATCAAACATCCTAGGAAACACTAGAAATCGAATTGCATGGAAAAAAAATATTTCATTAAGATTAAGAGTCCCTCCCTATGGAGAAACACACTTAGTTGATTATTTAGATAGTAGCCCAATGATACCAAATTGCATCCGCACCATTTTTGGACATGGTGTTTATACTCAATACCATGCGATGTTATTTAATACAGATCTAATTTGCAAATCTTTATACAGCTCAAAACATAGCCTCTCCTCCCAGTAAATTACGTTTTTTCATAATATTTAAACATAATAAATCCCTCTTCTATGTCTTTACTCAATGATGCTGAAACCTTTCAGCAATATATACCCCAAAGCGATGTATTCAAAGAGAAAATATCCAAACGTTCTGTGGGGTGGCACTTAGAACACTGCTTACAATCCATGTACGGCATTTTGAAAGTACTACAACGCTCCAATCCAAAAGACTATAAGTCCAATTTCAACTTCCAAAGAAGTTTAGTTCTTGGTACGGGATGGATACCTAGAGGTGTAGGCAAAGCGTCTAAAGATGTTAATCCCAAAACAGAAGCTAGTCAAGATAAATTAGAAGAGTTAGTAGTCAAAATCAAAGATAACATCAATGCTGTTCAAAATGCCTCTGCTAAGAGCAACTTCAAACATCCAGTTTTTGGCTTACTAAACAAAAAACAAACCCTCAAATTTATTGCAATTCACAATAAACACCATCTAAAAATTATTAAGGAGATCTTAGTTTCCTAAATAAAAAACATCTAAAATCACTTTTACTCCCCTCATCATGGATCAATTTGTACATTATACCCATGCTGCCTCAGGCATAATCATCGCACTTACTGGCTTACTTCAAATTATACTACCTAAACATGGCCCAAAACATAGGTTAATAGGAAAAATCTATTTTTTCAGTTGGTTTGGAGTCGTGATAACAGGCAGTATTATGGGCGCTTTCTTGATTACCTTATTTGGTATATTTGGTCTGTACATGGCTATTACAGGAGTTCGTTATGCACAACGAAAAAGTATAGTGGCAACTATTTTTGATAAAATAATCATCTATATAGGTATGTTATCAAGTCTTTTTATATGGTTATTTGCAGCTTATTTAGCTTACTATGAAATTTGGGTATTTGCTATTATTTCAGCAGTTTTTGGATACTTATTTTCCAATACAACCATAGAAGATTTGCGTTGCAGTATTTTAGGGCAGGAGATTAGAAAAATATCTGGCCATAAAATGGAATGGTATTTAGAACACCTTACACGCATGTACATCTCCTATTTAGCAGCAATGACTGCTTTCAGTGTCATTCAAAACTTATTTAAACACCCTTTAGCCAACTGGTTAGCACCAATAGGTATAGGTATTGTTTTAATAACAATTACACGCAAAAAATACGAAAAGCAGTATAATATCGAATAGCTTTTAGGCTACTTCTGCAAAAGCTAAGATATGTCCATCCATATCCATAACATAACCAACATTAGCGCCCCAATCTCTTGCAGATACAGGGCTAACAGCCAATGCACCAGCCTTTAATGCTCTATCATAGTATTCTTCTTTGGCATTCTTGACCACTAAATAAATCTCACTCTAGGAATACCATTGCCTTGAGAAGGCTCAGGAGTGGTTGTTTTTAGAATTTTGGCAATCCCCTTTTCAGGCATTAAGCCCAATTTACACTGTGGAGCAAGCTGAAATTCGGTCATTCCTGGGACATGCAAGACAGGTTTTGCTTGAAGCATAAACTCATAAAAAAACTTGCTAGCTTCCTGATCAGCTACATACAGTATAAATTGGGCCAATTCCATTTTATTTCAATTTCTCTAAAGCTGCTCTAATTCGGCGAACAGCTTCTTTCAGATTTTCAGTAGAATTAGAATAGGCAATACGTACACAAGAATCTACACCAAATGCAGAACCTGCAACGATAGCTACATGAGCTGTTTCTAGGATATACTCACAAAGCTCTACAGAGTTATTTATCGTTTTTCCATCAACAGACTTGCCTAGAAAGTAACTCACATCTGGAAATAAGTAAAATGCTCCTTCTGGGTGATTTACTTTCATCCCCTCAATTTCTTTCAATAAGCTAATTACCAAATCTCGACGCTCTTCAAAAGCTGTTGCCATTTTGTAAGTTTCTCCCATATCTGCTTCCAAAGCATAAGCAGCAGCTTTTTGACCAAAAGCATTTGCCCCAGATGTGAATTGACCTTGCATCTTAGAACATGCAGCAGCTACCCACTGAGGTGCAGCCATATAGCCCAAACGCCAACCTGTCATAGAAAAACCTTTAGAAAAACCATTAACTACAATACAACGATCTTGTACAGACTCAAAAGACGCAATGCTCACATGCCCACCTTCCAAGAAGTTGATGTACTCATAGATTTCATCGGAAATGATCAATACTTCTGGATATTTCTCCATTACCTTCACAATAGCTGCTAAATCATCTTTAGTATAAACAGACCCTGTAGGGTTGCAAGGAGAAGAAAACAACACCATGCGAGTTTTGCTAGTAATAGCTGCTTCTAATTTCGCTGCATTTACCTTAAAATCATCTTCTATACCTCCATGTACAAACACAGGTTTAGCTCCACTTAGCTTGATTATTTCCTTATAAGACACCCAATAAGGAGCAAAGATAATCACTTCATCTCCTTCGTTTAGCAGAGATAAAGAAAGGTTTGCCAAAGATTGCTTAGCACCATTAGAAACTACAATCTGATTAGTTTTATAATCTAAATTGTTATCTCTTTTGAGCTTTTTGCAAATGGCTTCTCTCAACTCGATCAAACCACTTACAGGAGTGTATTTGGTGTAACCATCATCCAAAGCCTTTTTAGCGGCATCTTTGATGTGCTGAGGTGTGTCAAAATCTGGTTCACCCAAACTCAAACTGATCACATTATGTCCTTTTCCAGCTAAATCTCTAGCCATTTGAGCCATTTTGATAGTGGCTGATTCTTCCATCCGATTGAGGCGATCTGATATCTGCATAGTTGTTTTAATATACTAATTAAAAAATGTGCTAATATTATTATTATCCTTAGTCCTATTTAGTTTTAGCTTCATTCCAAAGCTCATCCATCTCCTCCAAACTCATGTCATCTAGAGCCTTAGTAGCATTTTCTTCTATATACTGAAAACGTTTAATAAACTTTCGGTTGGTACGCTCTAGCGCTAATTCTGGGTCTATTTTTAAGAATCGAGCATAATTAATCATAGAGAACAAAACATCTCCAAACTCCTCTTCTATCTTGGCTTGATCTGTATTTTCTTTTACTACTTCGTGCAGTTCTTCTACTTCTTCCTCCACTTTTGCCCAAACTTGCTGACGGTTTTCCCATTCAAATCCAACTTGTTTTGCTTTTTCCTGTATTCTGTAAGCCTTAACTAAGGCTGGTAAGGATTTAGGCACCCCTTGCAGAATAGATTTTTTACCTTCTTTTAGTTTTAATTTTTCCCAATTCTGCTTGACCGTTTCTTCATCATCAGCAACTACATCTCCATAAATATGAGGATGGCGATTAATCAGTTTTTCACAAATAGCATTCAATACATCTTCTATATCAAAAGCCTTTTGTTCATCTGCTATTTTAGCATAAAAAACCATGTGCAACATGATATCACCTATTTCCCCTTTTAACTCATCTAGGTCATTCTCTAAGATAGCATCTGCTAACTCGTAGGTCTCCTCTATGGTCAAATGTCGCAAACTTTCTAAGGTTTGTTTGCGGTCCCAAGGACATTTTTCTCTCAACTCATCCATAATGGTCAGTAGGCGACCAAATGCCTTCAACTTAGATTCCATAAGCTCAAAATTATTGGTTTATTCTTGCCGCAAATGTACAAAGAAAAACTAGAAGGTCGCATCGAAAAAACTGAAAGTTCTATAGAGTCGTTAAAATAGTTTAATGCAACCAACTAACCACCTTAGAGCTGTACTGTGGAATGCGTTTTTCAAGTCCTAACAAAGTTTCTTTAGGCCCATCAATAATAAACATATTGGCTAACCACGCAGGAATATTTCCACTAGGATCGGATTTGTTGATATAAGTTATTTTGACTTGGCTCGAATTGATTTGCTCAAAAGACCATATCCCCTCTGTTACACGCATACGCACATAATCATCAGAAGGCTTTTTGTCTGGATATGAATTCATTTGCAGAGTCACCAATTTATCAGACTGTTTCTTGAACTGGGCTCTAACAACCATATCCCTGTCATTGTAGGGCCAGGGTACATCAATCATGTAATGCAAATAATAATCTTTACTATTGTTGCGCTCCACCAGCTGACAGTCCAACAAGCTATACATAAACTTGTTATGAGTCTGATAATCTAAGAAAACAGCTACACAAGCCTCCATTGTCCCTGAAGTTACCATCTCTGCCTTAAACTCCTTGAACTTAATATCACCAGCATCTCTAGTATGAATAATAATATTGTCTTTGTCATATTCTTTAGACCAAGGACCTTGAGCATAAGCACCTAAAACGCCCAGTATAAAAGCTGTTACCAATACTACTTTCTGAATCATATATCTACATTTTAATTATATAGCTTCATTAACAATATTTTATCAAGCAGGTTCAAATAGGCTTATTTAATCCATTTTTTCAACTGTTCTGAAGTCATAGAAGTAGTCATTACTACCCGAAAGCCCATCCAACTATAGTTACTGTTTCTAGCAACAGCCATACGACTTGCACTAGCAAGATATCGAGGCTCATGTGCCCAGCTACCTCCTTTTACAATATAGTTTAGAGGTCGATTATATTCATCTTCAGCTAGACTCAATTGCAAATCATGCCAACCTAATTTAATTGTAGGGTCTATCCTTTGGGTTCTAGTAGTAGAACCCTTTTTAGTGTCAAATCCTTCTTGTTGCCAAGCAGCTAAGACAAATTGCACATAGCCTATAGAATCCATAGCAAACCAGCTGGGTTCTTTATATTTCTTATAGTTTAAGTATCGCCCACTTACATTACTTTTCAAACTCCAAGTTTCATGATTAGGAGGCATAACCCTATTCAAAACCCATTCAGCTACATTCCCCGCCATATCATAAAGCCCATTGGCATTAGCTGGAAAGCTAGCTGTTGGCGCTGTAAAAATGTAATGTTCTGTATCTCTTTGGCTAAGTTCATTTTTCAATTCGGGATAATGTTTTAGCCAATTTCCTTTGTTATCTATTATAGGCCCCAAATTAGCTTGATATATACCTTCTTTTTTTAGAGTATTCCCATTCCAAGGATAAGAAGGATAGTTTGCTATGTCCTCAATAGATCCCTCTTCTGCTCCTATTGCAGCATATTCCCATTCCGTTTCTGTAGGTAATCTAAAATGAAAGTCCCCCTTATAACCTGCAAGTGTCAGTTGTTTTTTCATTTCATTAGATCGCCAATAACAATAAGCCATTGCCTGATTATAAGAAATTCCAACTACTGGATAATCATCATAAGAAGGATCCGAAAAATAGTATTGTAACATAGAATTACTATAACTTTTGGGTAAATCTCTAGTCCAAGAAAGGGTATCTGGATAAACTCTTATCGCATCTTTTTTTATATAATCTGCTCTATTAAATTTTTCTCTACTATTGTTTACATAATCAGTTGTAGCATCAAAATCTCTTGCAGCACTAGTATAATCATAATACTGATAATCAAATACCAATTGCCGTACATCTAATTCTCTTTTACCAGCAAATTGTTCATCTCCTTGATAAAACATTCCATCTAACTCTCCTCCTGGATACCAATCCAATTCTTGATCCCAGTCAACCCCTTGTGAACCATCATCATACTCTACAGTATGTCCTAACATAGCATGCGCAATAGAATCTCTAACCCACGTTACAAACTGTCTATATTCCTTATTGGTTATTTCTTTAGCTCCCATATAAAAGGATGGAACTGCAACGGTTTGCATTAAAGGTGTGGCTAACCATAAAGAATCTGTTGTATAGATATTGGGGAAGTTTTCGTTTGAGCTTTCCCATGGTTTTCCCATCAAGAATGTTCCACCTTCTATCCTCTTTAGATCAGTCAAAAAATCTTTAACTATCTTTTTGGCTTTTTTTGCCTTTTTGGGGTCACCTTTTGTCTCAAAACTCTGCAAAGCAACCATTCCTGCAACAATTATCACAAGTGATAGTAAGTATATTTTTTTCATAGCTTAGTAGCATTTAGATAGGAATAGAAGTAGGAATAAGAACTATATTCTCTTTAGTGTTAGTTTCTCAGAATCTACCAAGTGGTAAATTTTTTGGTAAGGCACCAAAAACTCAAAAGTTCCCATGGCAAAAGCACCAACCTCATAAGGATTATATAAAAACAAAATACCTTTTTGTGTAATTGCAAAGTTTTTAGGGAGTTCAAAACGTCCACCTTCAAACTCAAATTCTGCGGCTTCTAGCTCTACTCCTTTAGGCAAATCAACAGACTCTTTGAAGTAGTTTTCGGCTATTGGCAGCAATTTGGGATAATAATCCTTAACCAAAAGGTCCTTTAACTGAATTTGATCGCCTGTTTGCATATCAAAATTGAGTAGCCTTGTCCAAGAATTGGCATGTGCACCACCCGTAAAATTAGACTCAAAGATGCTTAAAGACAATGTTTCGGAACTATTTAGTAAAACTTTTATAACAACCTCACAACTCCACTTCATGGTAAATTCCATCCCAAGATCAGCCATATCTTCTTGATCTTCCTTATAATCATTAATAAAATCGTCCATTCTAGCCTGTATAGAGCTGAAAGCCATATCTCCAGCTTCATCTAGCAATAGCAATTTGCTGATAACTTCATTAATAGTATCTTTTATTCTCTTATTAGAAAAGGAATCTATAATAGGAAAGGATAAAATGATTTTTGTTACATCTTCTGTTTCTACATTAGCAGTGTCCGAATCTGCTTTGAACAACACTTGATCTGTATAATAAGCAGTATCCTGCTTTATCAACAATTCATAAACTGCATTTTCATCTATATCAGACTGATTTGTTTTGGTAGTATCAGGATCTTCCTCTTGGCCACTGGGTTTGTCAGTAGTACAAGCTACTACACTCCAAAGTCCGATAGTAAGCAATAGTATATATAATTGTTTAAACTTCATCTAACTCAATAGCATCATTTTGTGATCAACTAGAATGCTCAATGGCTCAAATTCTTGGCCTAACCATTCTCCAAAAACTGTAATAGGCTGCCCTCCACTAATAGCTAACATTTTATAGATTGCCTGTGCTCGTACGCTCTTCAAAGGCAAAACTCTTTGTTCTTGGTCAACTAATAAATAATGCTCATCTTTTTGAATATATGGAATAACATTTTCTATTAATGCAGGAAACTGGCTTAACCAAGGACTTACATTCAGACATTGAGCATAATGCTCTAATAAATCTTCTACGCTTAAAAATGATTTAAGTTGCAAGTCAGGACTTAGCGCCTCTACTTGGAAGTCGCCTAAAACCGCTCGTTGCCCAAAATTGCTAGGATAATAGGCTAGTTTCCCCTTCAATAGTGTACCAACCACATATTGTTGTTGAAAACCTGTATTACCAAAAGCATAGTCTAATACTAATGCGTTCTTATGGCTAGTAGTTCCGTGCAACCAAGTTCTTCGATAAGTACGACCTTCTATGTCAATCCCCTCTTTTTGCCCTATAACCAACCATTTATCTAAGTGTTTAGGTTGATGCTCCAATACATCTGCTTTTTTTGTCAAGCGCCCCAACATATTAAATAGCTCATCTTGCATAGATTCTGACAATTGCTCCCTATGTTTAAAAGCCTCTACCACCAAATACAGCTCCCCCATTTTGCTAGATACTATTTCTATCCAGTTGGGGTGTTCCTCGACCAATGCCCCTGCTTCCTTGAGTATAGTGCTTACCCTTGGCAATTGAGCATCCATCATTTTGGCAGCAATAGAACTCCAAAATACAGGGTCGCTAGCACTCACATTGGCCAAACCTTGACGCACCAAATCTTTTAGCCAAAGTTCTAGTTCATCTATTCCAGAAGCCATGAGCAACAAGCGTTTTTCCCAACGTTTTGCCTTTGCGTTCTTGGCCTTCTCTAACTCTTCTATTGTCTTTTTAGGAGCTTCTTCTATTTTGTTAGGTTGTCGCTTAGACAACCAAACGCTCACCCATTCAGGAGGGTTATCTGTTCCAAAATCATGTTTATCTACATACAAAAAAAACAGCCCTAATACATGTTTGCAAGGCACTTTTCGAGCAGGACAGGTGCATTTAAAAGCAGGTCCTGTTAAATCTATCTGTGGTAAGTATGGAAGCGATCCAGTTCCTCGGCATTCTCCCCAGATGGCAGCGCCATTTGTTCCTAACTTTGTCCATTTAGATGGTTGTGCTAGGGTTTTACCTCTTCTTTCTGTTGAGGCATTAGGTGCTAAGGCTGCAACTTTTTCAGCTGTCCACTCCATTTATTTTTTATCAGATTTATATGCATACACAATACTGCAATATAAGAACTTGTTTGGTATTTCTATGAGTTGCTTCTAGATATTGATATTCAGTTCCCTTAATTCTGTAAAATCTAGGCACAAACATACTACTAAAAACAACTCTTAATCTTTAGATTGAAACTATTGAATAGGAGCAAAAAAAAACGGTTCTCTGACAGTTTTTGCCAAAAAGGGAAAAAAAGTTAAGTTGGTCTAAAAATAAAAATGGCATTAGACTTAGAAATTTACACAGGGATTCTGAATATACCTAATTTGAAAGTTGAAAAAGTAGAGTATTCAG
>JAAEPD010000530.1 GCA_024222455.1 Aureispira sp. | reverse complement strand
ACTTTATTCCAAATCTATTTTTGTACCAAAAGAACCTTTTTTATAAATAAATTGAATATTTGTTTAATTTATTTGTAAAAACTGCTTCTCTTTTGTTGTTTTATAGGAAGATCCAGCTTTAAGGATGGAAAAAAATAAGAAAAAGTTGTATGAATAACAATAGTCTCTTAGCCTAATTCAGTTATGAATTAGGAATAATCTTAGAGATTTTCTTTTGGATATAAAATCTATTACTTTTTTCGCTCTGTCACAAAAGTAACCAAGTCTTGCAACGATTCTCTTGCGGGAGAGTAGGGGAAGGTGTTCAAAATCTCAAAAGCTTCTTCTCTATATTTGTACATCATCTGACGAGCATAGTCAATCCCAGGGCTTTTGATTACAAAATCAGTCACTTCCTTAATCTTTTTAGGATCGGTATTTTCGTTTTTGACAATATTGATAATATAGTTTCGAGTACCTTTATCTGTTAGGTTGAGAGCATGAATAAGTGGCAAGGTCATTTTTTTCTCTTGGATATCGTTGCCCATAGGTTTACCCGCTTGGCCATCACCAAAATCAAATAAATCATCTCGGATCTGGAAGGCAATTCCAATCTTTTCGCCAAAATCATGCATACGCTGAATAGTCTCTTCATCAGAGTTGTTCGAGGCAGCACCACTTGCACAAGCTGAAGCAATTAGAGAGGCCGTTTTTTTCTGAATAATCTCAAAATAAACTTCCTCTTTTATATCCAATCGACGAGCTTTTTCTATTTGTAAAAGCTCACCTTCACTCATTTCTTTTACAGCATTAGACGTGATTTCGAGCAATCTGTAAGCACCTTCTCTAAGCGAAAGCAATAAACCTTGTGAAAGCAAATAATCTCCAACCAATACAGCTATCTTATTGCCCCAAAGTGCATTAAGCGAAAAGAAACCTCTACGCTGCATAGAATCATCCACTACATCATCATGGATCAACGTAGCGGTATGTAGCAATTCTACTAAATTGGCAGCATGGTAAGTTGCGTCTGTTACTTCACCACAGACTTTTGCGCTCAGGAAGATAAACATTGGGCGCATTTGTTTACCTTTACGCTTAATGATAAAACGCGTAATGGTATCCAATAATGGAACCTTACTCTTCATAGCAGCCTTGAATCGCTGATGAAATTCTTTTAGCTCTTCGTCGATCGGAGCTTTTATGGTAGAGAGCGTTTTGATCATGGAAATTAATTTTACTAAATTTAGTACAATACAAAAATACTAAGAATTAATTAGAATTCAATTTTTATTGAAACTATTGTAAACTATGAACAAGCAAAAAAATATAATTGTTGCAGGGAAACACGAAAAACCGATTACAGTAGATATCTATTGGAATGATAGTGCTCAAAATCAGTCGATTGTGCTTTTTGCGCATGGGTTCAAAGGATTTAAGGACTGGGGACATTGGGAAGAAGTAGCCAAAGCTTTTGTGGCAGCAGGACATTGTTTCGTCAAGTTTAATTTTTCCCACAATGGTGTCACACCAGACGATTTATTAAATTTTGCAGACCTAGAAGCTTTTGGCCATAATAATTATATCAAAGAATTAGATGATTTGCAGGTGGTCATAGATTGGTTATCTACTCCAGAAGGTCTAGACAAAAAGATCAATTGGGATACTAATAATATTACTTTGGTTGGACACAGTAGAGGTGGTCCAATTGTATTGATAGCTGCTAATGAAAACATCAATGTCCAACGTGTGGTTACTTGGGCTGGAGTGCATGAGCTCAACTATCCTTGGGCAAATCAGGAAGAGCATGTTGAAAATTGGAAAAAGGAAGGTGTTTATCATATTATGAATGGACGTACCAAGCAAAACATGCCTCTATACTACCAATTGTACGAAAATTATATGGCTAATGAAGCTAGATTGTCTATCCAAAAAACATTAGGAAAATTAGATAAGCCTTACTTGATTTTACATGGAACAAAAGACCCTGCAGTTCCCTTAGAAGCTGCTTATTATCTTAGTGAACATGCACAAAATGCTACTTTAGTAGAGATAGAAGGTGCTGATCATGTTTTTGGAGGAAAACATCCTTTTGTAGATACTACTTTGCCACCCCATAGCCAAAAATTAGTGGATGAGTGTATTGAGTTTATTCAGGAGCATTAGAAGTGGAAGCTGTTGATGGAATATTTTCCCATTTTTCCATCATAAGAAATAGGCTTATGCAGATAGGAGGGAGGAAAAGGTATTCGAAAGGGACTATAATAAAGGCATAGAAAATGAGTAGAATGATTTTTAGGCCAATAAGATTTAGGAAAGCAAGAGAAAGCTGATCTTTGTATCTGAAGTATAAAAAGAAAATGAATAGGCCTCCAAATAGGCTGCTATACAAAAGGACTGTTCTTATACTTTGAATTTTCTCTGTGGGTGTCCCATCTTGAAAACTGTGAAAGAAAACGGCAAAATTATCACCTCTACTCAAATGGAATGGAACCTCGTCCTCTTCCTGCCATTCATGTACTTGCCATTCACGAGCCATTACAGTCTCATAATAAGCATTACCTTTTTCTAGAATAGTAGTGTCTTTTATGAAAAAAGGGAAAACAAATAAACCTAATATAAGAGTTGTAAGTGTGCCCAATGCAATTAGTGTTTTTCGTAACCCCAAGCTCTTATAAGTAGTAAAGACATAAAAAGGACCCCAAGTGAAAAATGAAAAACGAGATAGCGCAACAAGCCCTACACCAATACCTTTTAGGATAGCATTTTTAGAAAAAATACTGTAGGCCAATATAAAATAAAAGCCTACAATCATCCATTCTATGCTATGTGTCAAAACAGATTTTTGCATCTTAGCTACCACAAAGAAAACAAGCCAAGGGCTCAATACCAATAACATTTTAATAGCTGTATTACAGTCTTTTTTTATAGCTCGTTTGGTGTACACAAAGAAGCCAAGTACAGCTATTAAGAAAGCCATCAATCGATAATCAAAATTCAATAATTCGGCAGGTATAAAAGGCATCCACATCATACTCAAATAATTAGGAATTACGGTATGTGTGTTATGTACAATGGGCTCATAAATAGCCTCTCCTGCTAAAAACCGTTGAACATAAGCCTCTATAGATATAACTATATCTGAACTAGTTTCCGCAACAGGTACAGCATTGAGTGCATAAAATGCATAGCTGAATGACACTAAAAATCCACCAGCAAAAACTAACCAATACCATTTAGGATTTAGATTATCTGTAGCGGAAGAAGGATTTGTTTTTTTGAGTGCTAACCCAATTATCAAAACAGATATAATTGTTTGAAAAATAGGTTTGAGATATCGGTAGGCGTTATCAGCACAAGCTGGATTCCAATTTCTTAATTCAGCTAGAAATAGCACAAACATCAATAAAAAAACAACTGTTGTTTCATTGAATTTACTAAAAAAACTATGTTGAGTTCTTTCTGCCATCTAGATTAAGAGGGATTTTTATTGGAAGAGTAGTTATATAAGTATAGTACAAAACTACTAAGAATTAATTACAATTCATTATAGTTTTTATTCAGGAGCATTAGGGCTTGCTATTTTTAAGTTGTTTTTGAAAAAAATCAAGGGAATACTGTCTTGACTATAATTTTGATGCACTCGATAAACATCTTGCCCTACTTCTGATATCATAAGATTATCTACTCGAACAGGTAAAGGTGTTCGATCTCTAGTAACCATAAAAAATTGATGGGCTTGCCCTACTTTAGCAATCTTGAACTCATATTCTAATAAAGACCAATCGCCATAAATACAGTTATTTCTTTGGGCAGATGTATAGAAGATTTCCTGCAAATCTCCATTGGGATCAGTTGTTTTGCAAGATAAATAACACCAAGAGTTATTGTTTATATATGGAGCGGTATGTACCCATAGCTGGATCTTATATTTAGTATTTGGCTTAAAGGTATTGGCTTTGAATCCAGCTAACAGCCCTTCTGTAGATAGTTTGTCAAATGTTTTTGCTCCTTTCCCCTCAAATGTGATTGTACTTGGAGAAGCCTCAAAACCATCAAAGTAAGCAAAACTATTGGCTTTAGTCTTGTATAAATCTCCTTGTTGGTGAAACTTCTGTTGATTTTTTTGTTGAACAAAGTTTTCAATATAAAACTGATTATGATTAGCCTTGAGTTGATTGGGAAGGACTTCATAAAGCGTAAAATCCTTCCATACTTTGGTTTTGTAGCAGTTGTCTAGAAATAGTTTTTCACAAGGATTTATAGCTTTACTATTTTCACGAACAATCAAAATGGGTTGATCCGGAATTAACTGTTCCAATAGAGGGTTGGGTGCATTGTAAGGACTCATAAATTGTATCCCTTCTCTAGCTTGAACTACAGATGCCCTAGAACCATGATTAGCCAACAAAGGTAGTTTTGCATGGTAAGCTAAACACATAGAAACCATGAGATTGGGATTACTTTTGTAATCAAACGACTCTGAACCTACAAAATAATAGGGTATAGGAAGAAGAGCTTGATAGGGCTTACCATCTATATGGTCTAATATTTTTTGATATTTTTTAGGGACAAGATTTTTATTGAATAAGTTAGGGTTTTGACTAAGCTTTGTACCCATTTCATAGTTTTTAGGAATAGGTTCTATTAAGCTAAAAAGCAGAATACATCCAACAGCTATTTTAAGCCCAACACTTTTGTGTTTTTGTAATGTATGATGATAAAAGTAAATACTACTCACAGTGGCTACATAATAGAATATCCATCCAAAACGTCCAACACTACGCAATTGATTGACTAAAGGAAAATGATCAAGCAAAAATGGGAATTGCTTGAAAGGGAAACCCATTGCTAAAAATAATGGAGGAATACCAGCCAATAAGCTATTTTGAAGTTGTTTATTAGGCAAATAGTTATCTATAGAGATCTGTTTTTTGAATTTACTGGCAATCAAAATACCTAGAATAGTGGCTATGGCTATAGTTGTAAACACTCCAACATAAGCTAACGCCTCAGGTCTTTGAGAAACAGGGATTGATAGAAACTTGGTCAAAAAGATAAATAAGGGGCCACTATTAGGCACAAATATATCATCTAGTTCTCCACAAAAATAAAGGAATCCCCAAGGTGTCGAAATTCGACCCAAATGGACATCTGTTATTTGCATAAATAACTTGAAGAGCACAAAAGGTGCAATGGCAACCAATATCCAATATAAATAACCTTTCCAATTCGCTCTATCTCTCAGCAGGCTAATACCCCAATAACTTATCTGAAAAAACACTAACATTATTCCTAAATAAGGATGGATCAAAAACCATAAAAGGGTGTTCAATATCAACAATCCACCCCATTTTATAGGTTTAGATAGAATATTGGGGCGTAGAATCAACCACCAAGTCAATGGAATATGGAAGGCATAGGCTAAGGCATAATGTGCAGGTAATCTTAATACCTGAGGACTTAGCAACATAATAATAATACCTCCTAATATAGCTAGACCTTGACTGACCTTTAGTTGAGTTAGAATTTTATAAATGAGAAATCCCCCAAATGCTAAACTCAAAAGCATAAGCCAATTGAGTATTCCTACCGAATAGTCTCCAATAGAAATAATATGACGATTAATAAATTGGAGGATATTGCTAACTGCAAATTGACCATCAGTATAGACAACATGTTCGCTATGAGGGTAATTCATTCCACTCAAATACAAATAACTACTATCATGTTGGATATGGTAGGCAGGGGTATAATAGTTCTTGACACCATCTCCTAACCCAAATGCATATTGATTTGGGCTAACAAAAATATGCCCATAAAAAGGCATAAGGACTAGGCAAAATGCTAGCCATATGGCTATAGAACTAAAAACTTTGCGCACAACTGTTTAGTTTATAATTTGGATCATGGTTTTAGGGGGGACAATAATGACTGTATAAAAGATATTTTTACTAGACTAATCTAGTCATGATAATCATTAATAAGTACAATGGCTCAAATATAAATATAAAATCCTATTTTTATGCTTGACTAGTAGCCTCTTTTCAAGATGAAGAAATAGAACTTAATGGATTTTTTATACGATAATATTCAAGAAACGGTAGCTTACCTAAATAACAGAACCAAGGATTTCAAACCTCAATTAGGGATAGTTTTAGGTACAGGTTTGGGCAAACTGGTAGAAGAGCTAGATATAGTCTTAGAAATACCTTATCAAGAAATACCTCATTTCCCTGTATCAACAGTGCAAGGGCATGCGGGGAAATTAGTCTTTGGCTATCTAGAAGGTAAATCCATAGTAGCTATGGCTGGTCGATTCCATTATTATGAAGGGTATTCTATGAAGGAGGTCACTTTCCCGATACGAGTGCTTAAGTTTTTGGGTATTAAACGATTGGTAATTTCCAATGCTACAGGTAGTGTCAACCCTGCTATAGAGATGGGAGATTTGGTGTTTATTCGAGATCATATCAACTTGTTGCCCGAAAATCCGCTTCGTGGAGCTAATGATGAACGGTTGGGCGTGCGATTCCCAGATTTATCTAAAACCTATGACAAAGCACTAAATCAGATAGCATTGGATATGGCTACCAAACATGGCGTGCGAGCTAGTATAGGTGTCTATGTAAGTACACAAGGTCCCAATTTAGAAACACCTGCAGAATATCAGTATTTTCATAGAATAGGTGCAGATGTTGTAGGAATGTCAACGGTGCCAGAGGTTTTGGTAGCTGCACACATGAACTTGCCTATTTTTGTAGTATCTGTAGTTTCTAACAAATGTTATCCATTAGAAAGTATAGTCGAAACAACCTTAGAGGATGTTATTAATACCGTCAATAAAGTGGAACCTAAGCTAACCGCTTTGATCAAAGAGTTATTATCACATTTATAATCACATATTGTATGTGCCTTTTATAAGGAAAGGAATATGCATTCTATAATATACAAATAGTGTTAGGGATTTTTAGAAACAATCAATTAGAAACAGGGGTTTTAGTTGTGTTTTATGCAGCTATATTTTTTACGAATGTATGGTTACAACCTCATATTGATATTACAATATATCAGGATACTTCTAATGTATTAGGGCTATGGATTTATGAGCTGATAGGAACATCACCTATGATACTGAACAGTGTGTTTTTTGTATTGCTGCTATTGCAAGCTTTTATGCTAAACTCTGTAGTCAACAATTATCGATTGGCTAAGCGGTATACCTTTATTACAGCAATTTGCTATGTCTTAATGAGTAATGCTTTTGTTACCTTAGATTATTGTTCTCCAGCGTTTATTTCCAATACTTTCCTAATTCTAGCACTTCAGAATTTATATCCAACATTTAGCAAAAAAGTATTGTTAGGTCAAATTTTTAATGTTGGTTTTTGGGTAGGAATTGCCAGTCTGATATATGCTGCAAGTGGAGTTTATATCCTTTTAGCAACTATTGGCTTATTGATCTTGAGACCATTTGATCTGAGAGAGATGCTTGTTTTGTTGTCTGGTTATATCGCTCCTTTATTTTTAATGGGGGTTTACCAGTTTGTATCAGATGATTTTGGAGCTTGGTGGCAGCATGACATTGCTCAACATTATTTTACTTTTGAATTTTTATGGAGCATAGACATAACCTTTTATATAAGTATGGGAATAGTAGGGATTGTAGGATTGTGGGGATTCCTAAATGCTCCAGCTATCTATTTTAAGACAACTACACGAGAGAAAAAGTACATTAATATTATTTATTTAATGTTGATAGTAGGAGGTGTTTCTTTAGTAGGTCAAAATATTATTTATTTGCAACATTTTAGTTTGTTAGTAGCGCCTTTAGCTGTTTTGCTTAGCCTAAATATACAAAGCTTAAAAAGCAACGGCACTGCTGAGTTCTTTCATTTAGTGTTGTTTATGGCAGTGCTGAGTGTTCAGTATTTAGGCATACTAAAAATGATATAGCTACTTATGACTAACATCTAAAACCTCTACTTGAGGGCGAGCTTCGCCACCACCTTCTATATTTGCAGGGATTTCACTAGTGAGATCTGTATAAGTGAAGACCACTCCTTCTAGCTCACAGCGAAGATCAATGTGTCGGTTACCTTCTATCCAAACATAACGCTCACAGCTATTGTATGCAGGAACTTGAAAAGTAGGGTTTCCATACCATTCTGTCAATAATGTTTTTACTTCTTGCAGGAAATCGCTTGTGCTACTTTTTCTAGGTGTTTTAGGGCGACATTTAGATTTGAAAAGGCCTCCTTGTTCATACTCAAAATCAAGATAAGTAGTTACTTTGCCACTATGAGGGAGAGGCAGACGATATACATACTCAAAGCGAGTACTGCTCTTTTTGACCTTGCGCATAGTTCCTTTTTTGACCATTTTATCTTTATGGCGCGTAACCTGTCGTTTACTCATTCCAAACGAAAACCCAGAGACTAGTCGTTCTACCTTTTTGCCACTGCCAATTTGTTCATCTATGGATGCATTGATATCACGTTGAATTTGCTCTTCTTCTGAGAGCTCCTCAACTGGCTCAATTGGAGTGTCTATAACTTCAGTATTATTGTTATTATTATTCCCTTTTTTCTTTCGAGGTCTATCTGATTTACAAGCAATAGATAAGCTAAATATAATGAGCATCGATAGAATAACTGTCAAACGCATAATCTGTATGTTTATAATATAAGGGAAAATAAAAGTGACTTTTTAAAAAAAACTCTATACTTAAAAGCAAATTGAGAGCCTCAAAATAAGTATTTATATAGGATTTGTCAAGAATAACTTATAGAACTATGTATAAAAGATCAAGCCAAATTTATGTAAGAGGGGGTGAGTTATTTACTGTCAGTTCCTTGAATCGTTTAATTTGAACAGTTATGCATGTACCTTCCTTATTCTCTATAGATAAGGTTGCCCGCAATTGACGACTTAAGGATTTGATCAAGCGCATCCCAAAAGATTTAGAAGAATCTATAGTATCTGAAACCCCAACACCATTATCTTTTACAATAAGCTCTATATATTCTTTGCTTGGTTTGTGGAGTTTTATCCAAACAGAACCCTTTGTTTCAGTTGGAAAAGCATATTTGAATATGTTAGTGATTAATTCCGTAATCATCAGGCCAATTGGAATACTTGTATTTACGTCAAGATATAGTGGTGCAATATCCATTTTCCATTCGATATGCTGTGTGTCATATTGATAAGAGTCAAATAATCCTTGTAAAAGTTGGTTTATATAATCCTGCATTTGTATGGCTTGGATATCTTCTTGCTCTTGCTGATAAAGTTTTTGATGAATAATAGCCACAGATTCTACTCGTTGCTGACTATCATTAATCGCCTGTATAGCTTCTTGGTTAGTCAGATGTCTAGCCTGCAACTCTAGGATACTGGAGATCAGTTGTAAATTGTTTTTTACACGATGATGCACCTCACCAATCAACATCTCTTTGTCGTCTAAAGATTGTGTAATAATCTTATTTTTTTCGGTGAGTAGTCGATTAATTTTTTGTTTACTTTGGTAACGATAATAGAGCAAAAAGGCTAGACAGAGTATTAATCCTGATAGGGTAATCCAAACGTTCCGTTCTATTTTTCGTTGTTGAGCTTGATACTCCGTTTGTCTACGCAAGGCAATCTCTCGTTGATTTTTCAATTGCATTTCTATAATCTTGCGTTGCTGTTTCTCGCTTTCATATTCCTGTCTAAGTTCTTCTTGTTTTTCAATTTTGACAGTATTCAATTCTTTAAATTGGTCAGAAGTATAGAGCTTATGGTAAACTAGAGCTTGTTGATGGTTTCCTGTTTTTTCATAGGCTTCTGCTAATGTTTGATAGGTAAATCGTGCATGAAGCAGGTTGTTACTATTTTTTGCTAGGTGCAATTCCTGTTGTGCATAGTCAATTGCCTTATCATATAGACCTAAAGCTAAACAGCTTTGAGCACTTCCATCTAATGCTTTTAAGGCTATATCAGGATAGAAAGTTTTCTCTAAAGCATTAAGTATAGTGTCATAAGCACTAGCTGCTTTTTGATAATCTTTTTGTTTTAGATAGAGCCCAGCTATACTAACTTTAGTGTTTAATGCTCCTTTCTGATAGCCTAAAGTTGAATAAGTTTGACTTGCTTTTGAATAAACTATTGCGGCTGCATCTAAACTATCCATCTGTTTATATACATTGCCAATATTGATATAAGAACCAGCCATTCCCTTCCAATCTCCAATTTTTTCTTCTATTTCTAAGGCTCTAGTATAGTAGAGTAAGGCATTTTTGATATGGTGTTGAGAATAATAACTAACTCCTAGATTTGTATAGCAAGCTGAGATGCTATATTGGTCGTCCAATTGCTCATATAGTTTTATAGCTTCTAAATGAAAAGGTATTGCAGCAGCATTTTTTCCTAGAATATCATAGAGCACACCAAGGATACTATAAGCAGTAGCCTCACCATTTACATCTCCAATTTGTTGAGCTAATAATAGAGCTGTGTTGGCATGCCTCAATGCCGATTTAGCATCTTGTGATTGGAGATCCCATGCAAGATCATTGAGCAACTCTACTTTTATAGAGTCATTGGCCAACTCCCAATATTCGCTGCTAAATAGAGAATCTAGTTGAGCTTGGGAAGTACTGCTCAACAGAAAAAAGATAGGGATTAAAAAACGTTGGATAGTTGATAGGGACAAGGGAGGGGGAGTATTAAAAATGGAGTGCTTAGAGGCACTCCATTGTATCATTAAAACCGATTTTTTATTATAAAGCAGGAAGCACTTTGCCGCTAGCTTCTCCAAATCCGATACGAACACCGTTTGCTATTCCCCAACCACGCATAATGACAGTATCTTTGTCGTTGATAAATTTGCGCTCGCTGCCATCAGGCATTGCTACAGGTTTTGTTCCTCTCCACGAAATTTCGAGCATAGAACCATAGCTATCTGGAGTAGGGCCTGAGATAGTACCAGAAGCACACATATCTCCTACATTTACATTACAACCATTCACAGTATGGTGAGTTAATTGCTGAGCCATAGTCCAATACATGTGTTTGAAGTTAGACTTACAAACTACATGTGGTTGACCATCTTCTGGCTGAATAGCTACTTCTAACTTAATGTCGTAGTTTTTCTTACCACTATATTTTAGGTAAGGCAATACTTCAGGATCTTGGTCATAACCTTCTGTGCGGAAAGGCTCTAATGCCTCTAGTGTCACAATCCAAGGAGACATAGTAGATGCAAAACTCTTAGCCAAGAATGGTCCTAACGGGATATATTCCCATTTCTGAATATCACGAGCAGACCAATCGTTGAATAAAGTTATACCAAAAATATAATCTTCTGCTTCAGCAGTAGAGATAGATTGACCTAATTTTGTTGGTTGTCCAACAACGAATGCCATCTCTAATTCAAAATCTAATAAACGACTAGGTCCAAATACAGGAGGTCCATCATTAGGTTTTTGTTGTCCTTTTGGTCTGTGTATATTCGTACCTGACACTACTATAGAAGAAGCACGACCATGATATCCAACAGGCAAGTGTAACCAGTTAGGAAGCAATGCATTTTCTGGGTCTCTAAACATGGTTCCTACATTCGTAGCATGTTCACGACTAGAGTAAAAATCTGTGTAGTCACCAACTTGAACAGGCAAAAGCATTTCTACTTCGTGTATTTTGGAGAGTACTTGAGCTTGCTGTTCTTTATTGTCACGCAACTCAGGATTATTCTTTTCGAAGATATTAGAGATACGATTACGTACAGCATTGGTTATTTTCTTACCTAATCCCATAAATTGGTTGATATAGGATTGAGAAAATGAGCTTTCTAAATTACTGTCGATCTCATTGAAATACCCAAGTTGAGCAAGCGCAGCTAAGTCAATAACTGTATCGCCAATAATGGTAGCAACTCTAGCTGATTTTTTTTCTGTTTGGAACACTCCAAAAGGAATATTTTGAATAGGAAAATCACTGTCAGAATCTACATTTATCCAAGAACTTAGGCTAGGATCATTTGCTGGTAACATACCTATATTCGTTTTGTATTATTGAAAAATAACTTATTTGAGGGCAAATATACAAAACTTAATGATTTTAGGCAGTAGCTACTTAAACAACTCTACATTTGGATCCCAATAGAGTTGTTCAAAATCAACAATTTTATCATCTTTTACGGCTATATCTTCTGCTTCGAGGAGTTCTTGCATTCGATTGCCTCCAAAATGATTTTTGCCCGAAAGAATGCCTTTACTGTTGACAACTCTGTGTGCAGGAACATCTGGGACTAAGGCTGCATTGTTGAGTGCCCAACCTACAGCCCGAGCACCTCTAGCTTTGCCCAATGCCCTAGCTATAGCTCCATAGCTACTGACACGACCTTTAGGAATCAGTTTGGTGAGTTCGTATACATCCTCAAAAAAGGTAGAGGAATTTTCTTTTTTCATGACTTGACAGCTTTATTCTCTAATGACTGTAAATTTCATGTGTACATCTTCCTTGGGACGAGCATAACCATCTGTAGGATTATTAGCTATACTGTCAATGATATTAAAACCTTCATAGACACGTCCAAAAACAGTATATTCCATATCTAGTTGAGGAGAACCTCCAAGTGTAGTATACAAACGACGATGTTCAGGACTATACACAAAATCATATTTACGTTCTATTTTGTCTAACTGACTATCTACTATAGGGTTGCCATGCACAATATAAAACTGTGAACCTGAAGATTTTTTTTCTGGATTTGTTGCGTCCCCTTGTCGAGCTGCTGCCAAAGCACCTTTTATATGATAATAGTGATTACCAATCTCTGCATCTATTTTATACGCTGGACCGCCTGTTCCTAATCGTTGATCAGGTTTAGCATTTCTAGATTTAGGATCACCTCCTTGTACCATAAAACCTCTAATAACTCTATGGAATAATAGGCTGTCATAAAAATTGTCCTTAGCTAATTTTAAGAAATTTTCACGGTGTTTGCTAGCATCAAAAAACAATTCAATTTTCATTGCTCCATACTTTGTATCCATCTGAACTAAGGCAGAAAAAGGATCTGGCGTTAGTTTCATGGTGTCTGGATCAACTCTTTTAGGAAACATTGAGGTTTTAGGCGTTGTTTTTTTTGCAGTGCTATCTTTCTTGGGAGTATTGTTAGTGGAAGTAACAACTTGTGTTGGTGTACAACTTTGCCAAGACAAAAATAAAATAGGCAATAAAATAGCTACAAAAACAGAATACAATTTAGACATAGGATATACTTTATATTTTAATATCAGTAGTAGTTTTTAGGATAATTTGAATACAAATTCTTCAACCTCTTTACCTCTAGCATTAGCAAAATTAATCTCTTTGCCAATAACCACGAAACCATTTTTTTCTAAAACTCTTTGAGAACCCAAATTATCAAAAACAGTTTGTGCAAACAAAGGACGTTTAGGAGATAGCTTCAAAAACTTTGCTAAAGCTGCCGAAGCAATGCCTTTGCCCCAAAAATCTTTACCAATTCCATAGGCAACAAAGGTCTCTTCTCCTGCATCAAAATGAAGAATACTCCCTACAATCTTATCCTCTAACAGTATTGTTTGCATATTAACAGCATCATTAACAACAATTTTAGTCCATTTGGCCATATAGGCGTCTTTGTCTGTAGGGTCTTTGGCTGTGAAAGCTGCCATATAGTTAGACTCTTCATCCAACTGATTGTTAAACAACGTATCTAAATCTGTTGTAATTGTTTTTCTTAGAACCAACTCAGAGCTATTCATTAATTATGAGGCTTTTAATATATTCTAATGCATGGAGACAACTTTCTGAACAAAGATAGCATCTTTCGTTTCAAATCGAAGTAGATAAAGCCCGTTTTCTAATGCTAGATGCCGAATCTGTTGCTGTTGGTGGCCTTTAGGAATATTATCTTCAAGTTGCTGAAAAATAGTTCGTCCATGTATATCTAGCAATGTAATTTGTACAGGACTATCTTCAGGTAGATCATAGGTTATCGTAATTTGATTGCTAAAAGGGTTTGGGGAAACTTGCATGTTGAGCTCTTTGCCTCCAGAGTAAATTGGTTGCACTGCAATATTGCCATTATAAGGTTGTTTATATTTAGCAACATACACATCATAACCACCGTTAGAGATGACTAAAGCTGTGTCAAAGTAGCAAGAATCCTGATAGTTGCCAGTTAGATAAATAGCATTAGAATCACCCAATTCTACATCAAAACAAAAATCATTGAAGACATAGCCTATGGATTTGCCCCATTTATATTGTCCTGTACTATCCAAATGGAGTAAAAGTATATTGGTTGGCCTATTGAGGTGACGGTTACTAAACGTATCTGTACCTATATTGAAAATGCTATCTAGGGTGCCAACTAGATAAATTTCTCGATTGTCATCAATAGCTATATCATAGGCTCGGTCATCAAAAACACCTCCATACTGTTGAGTCCAAAGTATATTGCCACTGGTGTCAAATTGTGTTAGAAACATATCTTCTTCACCTCTAGAACTGAGCTGCTGACTACCAAAAGTACCTTTTTTGCCAAACCAACCTGTAATATAGAGTTTGTCATAGCCATCCCAAACTACACTTTTGCAATAATCAGAAACAGCACTACCAACCATTTTAGCCCACTGTAGCTGACCATTTGAGTTATATTTTGCTAAAAAAGCATCATAATGCCCCTGACTATAGATAGTGTCATTATCTAAGAATATAGCATCTCGAATAATACCCGAAACATAGACACTACCTGCTCCATCTGTCACCAGTCGAGCAGTCTCATCTGGGCCTGGACCACCTATGCTTTGAGCCCACAATATATTGCCACTAGTATCATATTTTGCTATAAATAGATCTCTATTGCCTTTAGAGACTAAGGTTGTGTTCCCAAAAGTTAGGCTACCTGTATAATAGCCACTAATATAGATTAAAGAATCTTGACTAAGTGTAATAGCTAAGGCAGATTCATAGCCATTACCTTGTATACTTCGAACCCATTTAGGCGTCCCGTTAGGTCCATAATGTGCTAAGAACAAATCTTCTTGTCCCGAATTTATGTTTTCTATACTATCCGAACCAAAGTAAACTTTGTTTTGGAACTGACCAGCTATATACATATTCCCAATACTATCAACTGCAATATTATTGATTCTATCAGCACCAGTACCTCCAAAATGGCTAGACCAAAGGAGATTTCCATCAGAACTATACTGAACTACAAAGCCATCTTCTGCACCATTAGAGGTTTGGATGCCAATGCTATCGCTAAAATATCCAACGACATACAAGTTTTGCTGATTCCATACTTGATGAGTACTTTGGTCATAGGTAGTACTTCCAAAGTGATTCGCCCAATCTATTTCGATAGGAGCTTGGCCCATAGCTATTATTGGGAAGAGTATTATTAGGAATAAGGTAAATCGCATAGAAAAGGATTAGGAATGAAAAAGTCTTCTATCTCAAATATCTATCCTTTTTTTAGCTTAACAGACATCAAAATATCCTCATTAGGGCGATTCATTCTATCAACAGCTTCGTTCGCAATTTTGTCAAGCACATCAAGTCCTTTTATAACCTTTCCAAAGACGGTGTAGTCTCGGTCAAGATGAGGAGTCCCTCCAATTTCTTGGTATTGTTTACGTTGTTCTTCTGTATACTTAAACCCTTTACGTTTTTCGATCAAATCTAGCATAGATTCGGCCACTTCTGTCCCTTGTACAATATAGAATTGTGATCCAGAAGATTTTTTTTCTGGGTTGACTTGGTCACCTTGACGTGCTGCAGATAAATAACCTTTGAGGTGAACATATTCATCTTGAAACTCGGCATCTACTGTGTAACCTGGTCCTCCCATTCCTAACATACTTCCTGCTGCTGCTCCTTTAGAGTCAGGGTCGCCACCTTGTATCATAAAATCTTTGATGACTCTATGAAAAAGTAGGCTATCATAAAAACCTTCTTTTGTTAGTTTAATAAAGTTATCTCGGTGTTTTGGAGTGTTGGCAAACAATTGGATTTCCATATTGCCAAATTTAGTCTCAAGTTCTACGATTGGTGAATACACGTCTGAAAATTTTGGATTAAAAATTTTATTGCTACTACAAGCGCTTAATATAAATAGAATAACACTTAGAGTTAGAATGTTTAAACTTGTTTTCATAATTATTAAATCTTGCTATGTATTTATTATTGAAATAAATCTAAAAAAGGAGTTGTTAGGGTGATTAATACAACCAAAAGTAATAAAATAATAAAAGATAAGGCATGGGCTAAAATGACTTTGCCTACAGAGCTTACTTTTCGTTGAGAATTGTAATAGAATTTTATAGGCAAAAATAGAAAACCTAAATTAATAAGAATTCCAATTGTTTCGTCAACTGTAGATAAATCTGCGGTTGTTAGCTGCTGGCTAATGGAGATGATGATTAGCCATATTCCTGAAATTAGCAGGACATGTCCCATCCAATAAACTAAGGCTACAACATTTTCAGCGTAGTTGTATTTATGTTTCTTAAAAAATAGCTTGAGAAAAAGAGCAAAGGTGAATAGCCAAGCAAAATAAAAGTATTTTAGATATGGGACCATTTTTTCTAGGGCAGCTTCTATTTCTTGTCCTGTTTTAGAAGGAATTGCTTCTACGGAGTCAGAAGAACCACTATCTCCTCTACCTAGGTTATAGCTTTGTTTATAAACCTCTTCAAAGTCATAGGTGGAAGAGTCTAAATAACCTAACAGCGAAATAAGGGCAAAATAGAAGACAGCTACCAAAAAGAAATACTTAAAAGGAGGGAAATAGTTTATTCGCTTACCTTCCAAGTAATTTTTTACGGTCTGTATAGGGCGTATTGTCAATTCTTTGATGGTAAAGAATAAGCCATGCTCCAAATTGGTGAAGGTTTTGACCAATTCCTGCCATAAAGAGAGGGTGTCAATACGTTTGGCATTGCTGTTTTGCCCACAATTGGGACAAAAATTAGCTTCAAATGATGTTGAGCAGTTTTTACATTGCATATAAGAAAGTTATTCTTGAGGTTCTAAGACTTTTACAGTCATTCGGATATCCTCTACAGGACGATCTGGCATGATAGGATCTTCCATACGCATCGTCTTGGTTGTGGCTATTTGGGCAATAATGTCCAAACCTTCAACAACTTGCCCAAATATGGTGTGTTTTTGATCTAGACTTGGGACACCACCAAATTTTTCATATGTAGCTATTTGCTCAGCAGAGTATTTTATGCCCGTTTCTTTTTGAATTTGTTCAAGTTGATAAGCTCTCAACGGTTGTCCATGTATAATTAGAAATTGTGAACCATTAGACTCTAATGTGGGGACTTTTTTCTTCCCTTCATGGTAGGCGGAAACAGCTCCTAGTCTATGTATAAACTGAGGGGCAATTTCTGCAGGAATGGTATATGCTGGAGTGCCTTGTCCTAAGGATGCTGCAGGATGTACTTCGCCTCTAGAATCCGGATCACCTCCTTGAATCATAAAGTTTTGTTGAACACGATGAAACATTAGGCTATCATAAAAACCTTCTTTGGCCAATTTTATAAAATTGTCTCTATGTTTAGGGGTCTCATTGTACAACTCTATGACCATGGGACCATAAGGAGTGTTGATTTCTACCCTTTGTCGAGGTTCTTTTTCCTCTATAGGAGTAGTGTTATTATTGTTGTTAGAGTTGCTGTTGTCTGTTTGACAGCCTGTCCATAATAGTAATGCAAAAAATAAGAGGGTATATGTTTTCATAAGTAATAGTTATTATTAATAGTGTATGATGTGTTAAGGGACAAGTATACAGTCTGGTTTTTCTTTAGAAAAAGCATCAAGAATAGCTGTTTTTCTTGTCTCAGAAATTAGATTGTCATGAAATACTAACTCAAATAAGTTTTCTAGTTTTATTAAACTATCAGGGAGATCTGTAAGTTGATTTTCCATCAAATAAAGTCCTTTTAATTGAGTTAAATTCCCTAGAGCGCTTGGAATTCTTTCTAGCTTATTATCATCTAAATATAAGAACTCAAGATTTTTTAGATTACCTAGTTCTTTAGGGACTTTTTTTAGTTGGTTAGAGCCTAAAAATAAATGTTGGAGCTTTGTTAGTTTGACAATGTTTATAGGAATATTAGTAAGGTGGTTGCCATATAGCTTTAGCTCTGTTAAGTTAGAAATATTTCCTATAGATGTAGGGAGTGTGCTAAGTTGATTATTACCTAAATCTAGTAATTTTAGTTTGGATAACTTTCCTATAGAACTAGGTAAGCTAGTTAGATTATTCTCAAAAAAAACAAAATCTTCTAGCTGTGAAAGTAGTCCAATAGATTCAGGCAACTCCGTTAACTTATTTGCATGTAGATATAAATTTTCTACCTTTTTAAGTTGACCAATATTGCTGTGAATTTTTTCCAATTTGTTATACCCAACTGCTAATTTCCTTAACTGACTAAGATTCCCAATTGTGGCGGGTAATTCAGTTAGCTGATTACTATTAAGGTTTAAGTAGGTTAATAGCTCTAATTCTCCTATAGGAGTAAATATTGTTAGCCAATTCTCGCCTAAATCTAAATGTTTTAAGCTTGTAGGTAATTTAGGAAGGACAGATAGCTGATTATGTTCTAAATCGAGAGTCTTTAAATTTTTAAGGCGCTTTAGTTCAGTAGGCAATTTTCTTAATTGGTTATAGCGAAGGTTGAGTATTTTTAATTCCGTAAGTTTTTGAAAATCAATAGGCAATTCTTGGAGTTGATTGGAGCTTAAATCAACTTTTTGAAGTTTAGTGAGCTTTGTAATATTCTTAGGAAGTCTATTTAACTTACTATTACTTAAGTCTAGATCTGTTAGATGAGCTAATATTGGTAACTCTAGTGGTTCTTTACGAACATCAATAGCTGATAAATCCAGATGTGTGAGTTTAGGTAATTCTGCCAAACTTTGAGGAAGATTTTTTAAGTTATTTCCCAGTAGCCTAAGTTCTTTAAGATTGATTAGGCTTTTAATGCTTTCAGGGATTGTCTTAAAAGGGTTATCTCCTATACTCAAGTATTCAAGTTGACTCAAACTATTAATGACAGCAGGGTATTTTGATAATTTATTGGAGTGTAGGGATAGAGATGTGAGTTTTGTAAGATTTTTGAAACTTTTAGGCAGTTTTGTAAGGTTGGCAAAATCTATATACAAATATTCCAATTCTGTTAGTTCTCCTATGCTTTCAGGAATGCTTTTGATTGCTGAATTACTAAATACTCTACCTAAAGTTAATTCTTTAAGGTTTTTAAACTCCCCAATTTCTGTTGGAATATGTTTTAATTGTTCTGCTAGATTAAGTTTATAAACCTGCAAGGGAGTTTTAAGCGCTTCTTCTAACGATGTATATACTGAGTCCTCTTGCCCAAACAAAAGGAATGGAAGCCAACAGAGTGAAATTAAAAGAAGCTTCATACTTAAAACTTAGTTAGGATTATAATAAGTAGTACTAGGGGTATAGTCTTGCTGCTCTTTGAAATATTTTATGATCTTTATCTTTAAGAAACGTTCTTGGGCTTCCACACCCTTATAAGGAGGTTGCCCAAGTTGCTTGAAATGTGGCCACCCTGCATCATCAAATCCTTCAAATTCATAATAGCCATCCTCACTTAACAAGTGACAAACGGCAATATGCATCAAATCTTGTTTTTCTTCTTTTGTGAATTCCTCTTTTAGTTGTCCTAATTCTTGAACACCCAATAAGAATAAAATACCCTGGAAATCGGGAAGTTTAGGAGAGCCTAAGGTGTCCTTGATATAATGTCGAATTTGCAACCATTCAAAATCTAATTGCCAATCTTCTAACTCTTCCATATAATACTAATATTAATTAAGCCTATTTCTTTTAATTATTTCGAATCAGCCCTGAAATTTTACTTGCTCTAATAGCAGGTAAAAGAGCTGCTAATGTACCAATGACCAACACTGTAATAAATACAATAACAAAATCACTAATGCGCATGCTGACAGGATAAGCATCTACTATAAATTCGCCACTGCCATCTAAAGTCACTAAGCCATACTGCTGTTGCAATACACATAGTATAGCTGCTACGGTACAACCAATAACAACACCTATAAAAGAAAGTAACAAACCTTCCATCAAGAAAATATTACGCACTAGACCATTGGTAGCACCCATAGCTTTTAGGGTAGCAATATCTTTTTTCTTTTCGAGTACTAACATCCATAACGCACCAACCATGTTAAATGCAACCAACATGAGCGTAAAAGTGAAAATAATATAACCCACCCATTTCTCTAAATTGGTAATTTTGAAGAAAGCTTCATCTTGTTGATAACGATTTTTGACAGAGAATTTATCTCCCATGATTTCTTGGATAGCAGCCTGTGTAGCCTCTCTACCGTCCTTGCTCAATTTTATCTCTAGAGCACTAATCTCTTTCTTTTTGTAAGAAAGTAAGCTTTGTGTGAATTTGAGATTAGTCAAGATGCAATTGTCATAATCTGCTTGCCGAACAGAGTAAATCCCCACAGGATAGAGTTTCCGTTTTTTAAACGGTTTTGCTATACCCATCATCGTTTTTTTCTCTTTACGTTTAGGCATATAGATTGTCATAGGTTCATTGAAATTATAGCCTACTGATACACCCAATGTATATTCGATAGTAGCTCCAATAACTCCAAAATCCAATTCCCGATCAACATCTCTTAGGTTATACTCCCCTGTACGAACATTGGTGTCTATAGCTGTTACGGCCTTATAGTTAGCATCAACCCCTTTGAGTATACCCAAGTTATGACGATCTTGGTATTCAAACAAAGCAACTTCCTCCAAAGTTTGAGAGACCACTTCTACACCTTCTAAATCTTCTAGTTTAGCAACAGTAGCAGAGTCTATCGAAAAAACTTTTCCCTCTTTTACAGATACATGAATATCTGGTTTGAAACTGCTAATAAGATCATTAAGAAGGTCCTCAAAACCATTGAAAACAGATAGAATAACAATCAGTGCCATACTACCCAACGCAATACCCGCTACCGAAATCAAAGAAATGATATTGATGGCATTGGTCGATTTTTTAGAAAAAATATAGCGTTGAGCAAACTTAAATGGCAGATTCATTATAGAACTTGTTATTCTTCTTCGATATTATTCTCTTCTTTATCACGAAGAGCATCCTTCATAGAACGTGTAGAGTTACTGTTGGTATTGTTCATCTCACCAAATAATTGGTCTAAACGTTCTACATGATCCAATGTATCGTCAATATAAAATTTAATCATAGGGATTTTTCGCACCTGTTTACGGATACGTTTACCTAACTCGCCTCTTAAGCGTTGTAGGCTTTCCCACATCAATTTAATGATTTCTTGTTTGTATAGAGTATTATACACACTAACATAAATATAAGCAATACCCAAATCATTGGTCATGCGTACATTAGTAACTGTTACCAAAGCTTCATCGCCATATATATAAGCGCCTTCAGTTCTTAATACTACACTAAATTCTCTTTGTATGATAGCAGCTACCTGCTTTTGTCTTTTAGATTCTTTCATATTTATAATAAGTAGTCGTTCGTTGTAAAGGGCTAATATAGCACCCTCTTTAAGATTTAACGAACTCATGATAAAGTAATTATTTATTTTGTCCAATTAAGGAGACTTTGTATAAATTTATCTTGCCTGTCTATAAATACACTGTGTGAACAATTTTCTAAGTATTCTACATTTTTAGTACCAATAATGTTTTGAATATGCTCAACTTGCTGAGGAGAAAATAGACCATCCTCTTGACCATAAAGCCCAAAACAAGGGAGACCATTAGTTTTGAAATCTTGCAAGTCTTGACTAAGATTCATAGTTGTATATTCTTCATTGCTCCAAAAGCCTTTGACTGGATTTTGAGTCATTTTACTTGCATATTCTACAAAAACAGGATTTTTTGACGCATTTTTATAAATGGTCATAGTTTTCTCATTAGGTCTTTTGGGGCTATAAAATCCATTTTGCATAGCATGCAAAAAACAATAATTGGCATAAGTCAATAGACTAGTATCCATTTCCTCAAGCATTTGGATATAGGCTAGATTAGAACCATCTTCATTTTTGGTGTAAATTTCTTTGGAAGAAGCTATAATGGTTTTAAATGTTGCCTGCAGATCTAGTGGGGCACCTATAAGTGTTATCGAATTCATCTTTTTAGGATATTTCTTAGCAAACTTGATGGCAACCATACCACCAAAGCTATGTCCTAAAAGATGCACCTTTTTTAGTTTTAGAGATTTGCATATTTTGTTTAAATCTTTCAAGCTTTCTTCAAATGTGAATTTTGCCTTTTCATCGGTTGATCGGCCTTCTCCTCTTCGGTCATAAACTACTACAAAAAATCCCTTGTCTGCAAGCGCTTGAGCGGTAGAAAACTCAAATGTAGCAGCGTTATAACCAGGTCCTCCATGCAAAAAAACTAAAGGTGTTGCTCCTTTTTCTCCGAAGGTTTGAACATATAATTTTTGTCCTTGTAACGACCAACTAAATGAAACTAAAAAAAGAAGTATTGTACCTAATTTCATGTGTTTGCTTTGTATAAATAAAATAAGCTTTAGTATAAGGCAAAAAGCAGCATAGGAGTTCCTAGCAACCCTAAATAAAATAAATATGGCAACCATTGTACTATGGTTGCCATATTTATGAGCTGCAAAGATAAAGTTTTAGACTTGCTTTTAGTGTACCTTAATTAGTTTTTCTCAAAAACGGCCTATTTACTTTGAGGTGCAAAATGCTCGAAATGTTAGATCATTCATGAAATGAATATATAGTGATTTCCCAAATTTAATATTTAGAAATATGCTTTTAGAAATATTTTTTTAAAAAAAATAAGAAAAAACGAAACATTTTGCAACCTCTTATTTTTTCTTGTCGTCTTAGAGGCAATTAAAGACTTATAAAAATAACCTCTTTTTAACACACTTTAGAGAATCTAAAACACTAATCTTAAAATGAAAAACGTAATCCACACAACTAAAATTTTAGCATTAGCTATTGCCGCTATTGGTTTCTTAACAATTTCTTGTCATAAGGATGAACTTTCGACACTAACAGGAGCTAATACTGTGATGCAACAAGATCAAGTACAAAATCCGAACCCAACTGTCCAATCAAGTTCTGCTAACAGTACTTCTTGTGGTGATCCCATTGTTACTGATTTGTATGCAGGTCAAAACATTCCTATGGGAACAGTAACTATGTCTAACACAGGTACTGACTTTGTAGTAACAATAGCAACAACAGGGAATTGGGTGATCAACCAAACACAATTGTATGCAGGTGACGCAGCAGCAATGCCAACTAACAATGCAGGGAATCCGATGATTGGTCAGTTTCCTTATAATGACCCACACTCAGGTATTACAACTTATACTTACACTATTCCATTAGCTAACTTAGGAGCTTGTTTTGCTGTTGCCTTCCATGCTGATGTAGCTTTATTAGATGCAAATGGCAATGTAGTTCAAACAGAAACTGCTTGGGGCGATGGTGAGCGTTTTGTTAATGCTGGTAGTTGGGCAACTTACTACAACTATTGTGTACAAGACTGTTGCGAAGCACAGGATTCTGTTTACCAAATTTATGGAGGTCAAACTATCCCTGTAGGAGATTTAATTGTTAACAACGATGATGATAATGTATATGTTACTTATACTACTTCAGGATGTTGGGAGTTATCAGAGACTCACTTATATGTAGGTGATCCAGCTAATATTCCTACTAACAATGCCAATACACCAATTCCTGGACAGTTTACATACCAAGCAAGTCATAGTGGAGGAACAACAACTTATACTTACACTGTTCCATTAGCTAACTTACCAGCTTGTTATGCTGTAGCAGCACATTCTTCAGTTGTTTGTACTTCAGCTTCTGGTGGAACTCAACAAGAAACAGCATGGAGTGATGGAACTGACTTCCCTGGTACTAATCGTTGGGGATGGTACAGTGAGTATTGCACACAATCATGTAACTAATATATAAAGAAGAAGATTTTGTAGTCACAATTTTCACAGTAATTCATACCGCATGAATGGACGCCTCAACCCTGTTGAGGCGTTTTTTTCTTTTTCAAGAACTTACCTTAACTTTTATTATATGAAAAGGATATTTACACTATTAATTATAGTTCTAGCATTTTATAGTACAAAAGCTCAAACACCTCGACACATTTTAGTAGAAGAATTTACCAATGCTTCTTCCAGTGCTTGTGCCTTTCTAAACCCCAATTTTGATACCCTAATGGCTAATAATGCGAGCAAGGTTGTCTTAATTAAATACCCTAAAGCAACTACTACTACAGAGGATACTTTATACAATCAGGCTGCTATAGACCTTAATATTCGAGCAGCTTATTATGGTGGAGTAAGTGGTGTTCCACAAGTTTATATGGATGGAAATGTATTGGTAGGAGTATCTCCTAGTGCAGTGACTCAAGCCCAAATAGACACGCAAGTATTAGACTCTTCTTTTATTTCTATAGAATTAGATCATACACTATCTACAGCATTAGATGTAGTGAATATTAGCTGTAAAATAAAGAATGAAAATACAGTTCAATTTTTTGGAGGGCGTAAGCTTAGGATTGCACTTATAGAAAAACAGATCCATGCTACACAGCCTTTTGGTAGTAATGGAGAGCAAGTTTTTAATGGTATTGTGCGCAAGTTGTTGCCCGATTCTACCTTATCTTCTATAGCTGTAGGTGATTCTTTTATGCTAACCACACAAGTAACTATACCTAGTTATATATACAATGCAGAACAATTAGCAGTTGTGGCTTATGTGCAAAACGATAACAATAAAGAGGTTTATCAGGCCCAAATGTCAGCACCAAAACCATTGCCAGCAGGAGCTAATGTTGTAGATGCAAGTATTGTTTCGGCTACAGCACAGCCTAATGGATGGTGTGCTCATAACATTGTCCCTAAAATAACTGTAAGCAATAAGGGGGATTCAACAATCACAAATTTTGAGGTTGCATATCAACTAAATGGAGCTGCACCTGTTAGTCTTAAATTTTCAGGTACACTAACCACAAATCAAGATACAATCATCAGTTTTCCAAATATTACACTTGCTAAAGGAGAAAGTGTCTTGAGCTATAGTATAGATAGTATTAATGGAACTGCTACAGATTTTAACCTATCTAATAACCTAACAAAGAGTGATACCATATTTTTATTTTCAGCTGTAGCTACAGATACTACCATAGAAGAGGGTTTTCAAGGCTATAGCTTGAATACAGCAGCACCTACAGATGCTATTTTGCAAAACCCCTCTAATATGGCAGCTCGTATTGTCGATAATACTATTAGTGGAGCTCCTTCTCACAATTTGGGGGCATTCAATCTCTCTAATGGCTGTTTTCAGTGGGATTTCTTTAATGCTGTAAGTGGTCAGCATGCTACTCTTGTATTTGATAAAGTTGATTTGTCTAATACTCAAAATAATGCTTTGGGCTTTTCTCATGCTTATGCACAAGTAGGTAGCGAAAATGATTCTTTAATAGTTTTAGCTTCGACTGATTGTGGCGATACTTGGGTAAGTATTTGGGCAAAAGCTGGTGCAGACTTAAAAACTGCTTCTTCTCATAGCTCCAATACTTTTTATCCAGACTCTTCAGAGTGGGTAACCAACCAAGTGGATATTAGTAACTATGATGGTATGTCAGGTGTAATGTTTGCATTCAAAGGAGTGTCTAATTATGGTAATGATTTATATCTAGATGATATAAATATATCAAAGGCAACTGGTCTGAAAACCACAAAACAAGAGGACTTGACTATGAGTTTGTATCCTAATCCCACTAATGGCTCTATACATGTTAGTTTAGAAGGAGCTTTAGAACCTACACAAATTTTAGTGTATAATACTCTAGGACAGGCAGTAGAACAAGATGTCTTGTTAGGTGAAACAACAATTAGTATAGATTTGGAGAGGCATCCTGCTGGGACTTACTATGTTTTAGCTATAGGAGATAACTTTAGACTACACAAAAAACTAATCAAAAGATAAATTTATAAATCTAACTTATCCCAAGTTTTCTGTTCTGCTATAAGATATAATTTCACCTGAAGCTCTTTTAAGTACTAGGACAGATCAAAGCGACTAATTTGCAGTTAAAGATTTTGGAATCTAATAAGGCAAAAAACATAGGCATAACCTTAGTTATGGCGAGGATTTTTAACGAAATTAGCTTGCAAAAGATTGCTCGAAAATAGCTCGATTACATTTGTTCTAGTACTTAATAGTGGCTTTCACTTTTGTATACAGGCATACCCAATTTAGGCCACTCTGAGTTGGGGGGGCTTGTGATACAATAGCTTTGTAAGGGCATTATCACCTTTTAAATCCTGATTTTACGTTTATTTAGTAATGATTAAAAAAATAGGATATGGGAAACATCTACAAAGTTTTATTCTTTATTCTTTTACCTATATTAAGTTACGCTCAAACCTGCGATTTAGATCTTGAAAACTTTGAAACAAGTACAAACTTAAATGCACCAGCAGGGTGGCAAAGGCTGAACTCATACTTTGGAAACATAGCTCCTTATAGTGGGACTGTACATACAGGATTTAATACTTTAGGAGATCAACTTATAGTAGAACCTCTCAATTGTCCTGGTGAGATTTGCTTTTATTGGAGAGCCTCTGGAACAACTTCAAATTATGATATTGATATAGATTGGAGTGACGATAATGGCTTGACATGGAATACTGCACAAACAATTAACCTAAATGGAAGTAGTACCCCTACAACTTATAGCCAAATTTGTGTTGATTTACCAGAAAATTTATATAATCCTCCATTTTCAGATATTTTAATCCGTTTCCATCAATCTAGAAGGGTTAGTGGATCTTTTTACTTAGATGATGTTTGTATTAGTTCAGGAACCTGTAGTTTAGTTCCTACCGAACTAAGGGTTTCTTCACTTACAGGTAATTGTATTCCAATAAATACACCATTTTCATTACAAGTTTGTGCTACTGATAACAATGGATATATTGATCCTAGTTATACAGGGAATATTACTCTCTCAAAAATATTAGGAACTGGTACTCTAGGAGGTACATTAATCCAAAATGCAGTAAATGGTTGTACTGAGTTTAATGATCTTACCTTGTCTCAAGCAGGATCTTATGATATTCAAGCAACTACAGGAACATTAAACGGACTGTTGACAAATTTTGAAATTAGGGAGCAATGCCCCTCTTTAGATACACTAAGAGTCATGAGTTATAATTTACTAAATTTTCCTAATGGGCGTAATGATTGTGGCACTAATACAGTTATTCCTAATCGGTGGGATAGCTTAGCAATCATCACAGAATATATCCAACCTGATATTTTAATGGCGTGTGAATTACAGACTGAAGAAGGAGCTGATAGCATAATACATCAAGCTTTAAACATTAATGGAAAAACAAATTATGCACGAGCTAATTTTGTGTTAAATCAATCAAATTCTGTAAAAGATCTTAATAACTGATGTTACGCAAAAGATGGATTAGCCATTTTTAATGTATTAAGTTCATTGAAAGCTGCTTTATTAGCAGCAAGGTAAATTTTAGACTTCATTGCAAAATGATTAAGTTGATGGACAAACTTTAGTTTTT
>JAAEPD010000529.1 GCA_024222455.1 Aureispira sp. | reverse complement strand
TTCTGAATACTCTACTTTTTCAACTTTCAAATTAGGTATATTCAGAATCCCTGTGTAAATTTCTAAGTCTAATGCCATTTTTATTTTTAGACCAACTTAACTTTTTTTCCCTTTTTGGCAAAAACTGTCAGAGAACCAAATAAAAATCTCGTCCAACTGCTAGATTTAAATAAGGAGAGTAAATATTTATAGGCTCTCCAAATACCACATAAGGGTATTGCATAAACACTCCTAAACCTCCTTTAAAAAACCAAGAACGTCGAGTACTTTTTTTAGCCTGTTTTCCAAAATGCACAGTATAATTTGCCTCCAAAAAGCTCTTAGTCACATCTTGAAATCGCCAGCCTAATAAGTCTATTCCTCCATAGAGTTGAATTTTTTGTTGCGGATGTGTAGATATGCTCCCTCCCAAACAAACAAAGGTCGTAAGCATTCCACGTATTGGCATGGGTGATTGCAGCCCAACTTCTATATTGACAATATCAGTTTTAGGTTCACTATCTTGCCCCCAAGATGGAAATATACTTACTAAGCATACAAATATCAAAAGCACCTTATGGTTTATATTACACAAATTCATAATTCTATTTTTTTTCACCAAAACACTCACAAGCATAGGTATACGTGGTATCGTTTAAATCTTTCCTAGTACGAATATCTGTCTCCATCGAAACCTTATCATAATTTAGCTTAAACACCCAAGAAATTGTTGAGTTGTATTCATAATCAGATGGATCGCTAGTTGTTGGATTAAGAACTAGTGCACCACTACCACTTAAATTCCGAATTCTACTCCCATATACAAGTCCAAAGCTATATTCTTCGACAACATTATAATCAGCTATAGACCACCATATTTCTGATTTAGGTATAGATTGACTAGGATCAAAACTAACCTCCAATGAATTAGAATTAGGATCATTAGCAGAGTATGTTATATTAAGAATAGTCTCATAGCCTATACTCTGTGAACCAGTTGCCACATAATTAGAATTATAAGAGATTCCTCCTGTCTCCCCACAATGAATACTATACTCCCCTACTATATCATCGGTGGTGAAGTGCTTCTGTTTTTTGAAACAGCCTGTAAGCAAACTTAACACACATAAAGACAACATGAATCGATACCCAATCATAGTTATTGATTTTAATTTGATTTTCTTCTTTGGTAGGGCAAGGCAATAGCAAGGTACTATTGCTAAGGTTAGCAAAGTTCCTACAAAAACAGAAAAAATATGGGAGAGATCATTCTTACCACTGTTCCAACAACCCAAAGCTCCTATTAAAGGAAGGTTTTATGGTAAGAGCATTTTTTCAATAAGAGTTTTTCTTTCAGCAATTATTCTACCCTGTTTTTACAAACAGATAGCCTATACAAATGCATATACCCCTTACTAAAGATAAAAGCATAAACAATAAGTTCATACACCCCTATAGACATATAAACGAAGGACTCCCCCCAAAATGCTAGAAACAAGGAAACCTAATATTCTCTACACTGTTACTAATAATACAAGAGTCTTTTACTCATTTTCTAAGAGTAACCTAAGCCTTTTCCAACGTTTTATTTCTGACTTCATATGGCCTTGCTGCTTTATTAGCCAAATATCTTTTTCTTCCTTTAGTCTCTTAAGTATAGATTTTTGAAGCAATTCTAAAAATTGTATATAATCTCTAGTGGTTTGCTCAAAAACAGTAACAAAAGTTGTAAAATCCACCTCAACTTCCTCTAACCCATAAACATCATCACTCAATAGAAGCCTATCAAGCCCTACTCGTTCCAAAGCCATCGCAGAACTATCCACCTGCCATATTCCTGCTGTTTCAAAAACTCCATTGCACAAACGCCCAACAGCAGCCAAAAAACTTTCTGCTCCTGCTATATGGTCTACAAAAAACTGATTGGCATCAATCGCCTTATCATAGCAACCATTCCATGGCTTATCATTTACTATGATAGTATAGCCTCCTTGATAGCTTCTTTGTTGCTCTAGCATCCAGCCCAATAAATCATTAATGGCAACCTTCGAAATAGAGACTAATCTAGCCATTCCGGGCTTAGACCAAACATCAAATACCTTAAAATCAATATGCAAGTTCATTTATTTATTTTTAATACCTTTAGCAAGCTTTAGAAAAGTTTAGATAGGGTAGTACTCATTCAACATTCAGAGCTATCACTCTATCCATAAACTAAATCTATTTCTATTCCTATCAGAATATTGTATTTTGTGCTACTATCATAGATAGTTGTTTAAAATGAATTGTCAAAGCCTAGCATGAACTTCATTCTTAGAACTTCATAATCAATATACCAATCAGATCAATGAATATACAAAAATTTGATATTGCCATTTGTGGAGCAGGACCAGCGGGAAGTACTTGTGCCTTAGCTTTAGCTAAATCAGGACTAAAAGTGGCACTTATTGACAAAAGCACCTTTCCTAGAGATAAAATCTGTGGAGATGCCTTAGCTCCTTATATGGGACAGGTTTTGGGTACGATAGACCCTAAGTTAAAGGAACTCTATTCTAGTTTTGAACAGAAGGAAGCAGTCAACACTTTGCGAATTTTTGCACCCAATACCAAAGCACTAGATTTATCATTTCCAATACAGGGGGCTATTTGCTCACGTATGGACTTTGATAATTTCTTGTTTGAACAAGCCACTAAATATCCTAATATATATCCACTTCTAGGACAATCTGTAAAAGATGTGGAAGCTACTTCAGAACATGTCAATATTACATTAGGAGACCAGACAAAACTCCAAGCTCAATTGATTATTGGTTGTGATGGGACACAAGGAATTGTTAGCAAAAAATTAACGGATAACAAAGTTGACCTCCATCACCATTCAGCAGCAGTAAGAGCGTACTATAGTAATGTTACAGATATTCAGCCAGGTAGTTTTGAGTTGCATTACTTCAAAGGTTTAGTACCAGGTTATTTTTGGATATTCCCTCTGCCAGGAAACAAGGCTAATGTAGGTTTTGGGATGCTTTCAGAAACAACATCAGAACGCAAAGTTAACCTCCGTGAAAAAATGCAGGAGCTTATAGAATCGGTTCCTTCCATCAAAGACCGTTTTAAGGATGCAGAACGACTAACACCAGTCAAAGGGTTTGGACTACCTTTAGGCTCTAGGAAAATCACGATTTCAGGAGAACGTTTTATGCTTTGTGGAGATGCTGCCTCTCTTATTGACCCACTTACTGGCGAAGGGATTGGACAAGCGGTTATATCAGGTAGGTATGCTGGTTGGCATGCTATAAAATGCTTTGAACAACAGGATTTTTCGGCAGAAGCTATGCTCCCCTATCGCAAAATGGTTTATGACAAGCTTTGGAAAGCCAATAGTGTGCGCTATAGAGTGCAACGGCTAATCACTCGTTTTCCTTGGTTAATCAATAGTATTACCAACTTGGGGGTGCATAGTAAATTGGTGCGTAAATTGGTGGCTAAACTAGTTTAGTCAATTACGAATTATTAAGCCTAGCCACTTTTCCTTTTGAAAAATGACTAGGCTTAATTTCTTTAAGATTTTCTAATCGTATTTTGAATACTGCCTATTATTCTGAGTAATTCTTCTACATCTAACAATAAGCTCTCACTTTCTTGTTTTGTTAAGTAGCCTGTACCTCTCAATAGTCGAATCCAATAACGAGCTTCTCTAGCTTCTTTGTAAGATATTGTCAATTTTGCAAAGAAATCCTTTTTTGATTGCCCTTCTATTGCTTCCTCTATGTTAGCACCAATAGAAGTTCCACAGCGTAACAACTGATCAGACAACCTAAATTCCTTTTTAGTCTCACACAAATACTGGTAAAGCTTAACTATTCTTATTGCAAAAGCATAACTCTTTTCTTGGACTACATTATTCGTTTTCATTTTAATACAAAATGTATTCAAAAAATTCGTAATTGCTTATTTAGCAAGTGTCATTTCATCTACTAAATGCTTCGCATCACCATACTTATCAATCACCCAAAGTACATAGCGAATATCCACTACAATATTTCTACATCTAGACTCGTCAAACATAAAATCGCTCATAGTACTCTCCCAACTTCTATCAAAGTTGATACCCATCAAGCGACCTTTTGCATCGATCACCGGACTACCAGAGTTACCACCAGTAGTATGGTTAGAAGCCGTAAAACACACCCATAACTTACCGTTTTGAGTATAATCTCCAAAATCACCTTTTTTGTACAACTCCAAGAAACGATCAGTCAATTGGAAATCAGGATTATTTGGATCATATTTCTGCATAATACCATCGATAGTAGTATAGTGCAAGTATTGCATACCATCTCTAGGTGTAGAACCATCTATCTTGCCATAAGCAATACGCAAGGTAGAATTTGCATCAGCCCAAGTTTTGCGCTTAGGGAACATTGTTAAGATACCTTCTACAAAAGTTTTCATCAATTCCGTTTCCTTCTTAGATTGAGCTCTGGCTTTAGGGTTTATCTTACCAAAATAATGCGAATACATTTGCTGAACCATTTTAATAGCAGGATCTTCACTCAACTGTTTGCTTTTAGCTTCATCAAAATCAGTTAATAACTTCTCTAATTTCTCAGCGTCTAGCAAGACAGAACTAGTGAATATTTTTTCACCCAAGGCTTCCCAATTAGCTGCAAAGTTTTCTGGTAAAAGTTCAGCAGGAAGCTTTTTAATTAGAATTGGTGTAATGGCTTTAAAGATCTTATGATCTATACCTTTATCATAATCCTTGAAGAAACCTTTAGCTTTTCCTAAAGCCTTTTTAGCCGTTTCTTCTACCTTATTATCTTGGACTAATCCATCATATCTCAAGGCCAAGTCATAAAATCCATAAGCATAACTAATAGCCTCTAAGCCTGAAGAATATAAGTATTCTATATACATAGCTCTAGCAAATTCGTATTGTTGATATTCTGCTTGGGTGGCATTTAGATCTGCTATCACCTTACCATATTTTTCCTTCCATTCAGGTTTAGAATTCGCCTTATCGGTGTATTCTTTCTCCCATTTCAACTTCTTGTCAATAGCACGCAACTCTTTTAGGCCACCAATTTGGCCAATCCATTTTTTCCAAGCATTCGCAATACTAGCTTGCTTAGAAGCATATTTCAAACGAATTTCATCACTCTCATTCATAGCTGGAGAAATGATATCTAAAGCAGTCTGACGCATCTTGATACGAGCAGGGCGCTCTTCTTCTATATAGAATTTTAATTTATCTGAAGAGTAGTGCTGGTCGGTATGTCCAGGAAATCCATAGACCATTGTAAAATCACCTTTCTTCTTCTTTTTCATGCTGATTGGCAAATAATGTGCAGGCTTGAAAGGTTTGTTATCTTCGCTATGCTTAGCCGACTTATTATCTTTGTTAGCATAAATGCGAAAAACAGCAAAATCTCCAGTATGACGAGGCCACACCCAATTGTCAGTATCTCCACCAAACTTACCAATAGCAGAAGGAGGAGCACCTACCAAACGAATATCATTAAAATCTTCTGTAATCAACATATAGTATTGATTACCCATATTGAAAGGCTTTACCTTAGCTTGTATAGACTCTGAAGTACTTGCTTTTTCTTGCAAAGCTTTCATGTTTTTAGCCATAATCTGGCGACGCTCCGAATCTGAAGTTTCGTCTGTAATTCCTTCAAACACCTCTTTGGTTACATCTCTAATCTCCTTAACAAAGGTGACACGCATCCAAGTACAAGCCAATTCCTCTTCTTTATTTTTTGCCCAAAATCCATTTTTCAGGTAATCCTTTTCTACTGAAGAATGCTGGCGAATAGCTCCCATCCCACAGTGATGATTCGTCAAGAGCAATCCTTGATCTGAAACGATCTCGGCCGTACAACCTCCATTGAACTGGACTATAGCATCTTTTAAGCTGGATTTATTGGTAGAATAAATATCTTGTGGTTTCAGTTTTAGACCATAAGTCTTCATATCCGAATAAAACATATCGATCAAAGAAGGTATCCACATACCCTCAATAGCGAAAGAAGCGATGCTGGTACTCAACATTAGGGCCAGCAGTAAAATCATCTTTTTCATGAAAAATATTTTGAGCTAATCAACAAATGAGAGTATATTTAAGCATACTCCTAATATTCGAGCCCAAGGTACAAAAAGGATAGAACTATATAAGGTTCATATTTTGGTTTTAGCCTAAAATTTTGATACCCTTGTCTAAAATCAACTATTTATGAATCATTACCTCCAATATCTACGCAAGGAAAAACGTAGTCACTGTACTCTTTATCCTAATGTATCAGATCATTTTCCTTTAGAGCTTAGTCCAAAAGGAATTAGTCATATTTGTTTATTAAAAGATCTAAAAAAAGATCCTGATGTAACTATTGACGCTGATATATTAACTAAATTAGAGAATAGTTTTGCCCCTAATGATCTTTGCATTATTACACCAGATTGGTCTGTACTCCTGTCATTCAAAAGTGGTTTGTATGGTACTTTGAAGATAGGTCCTTGGTTTGAAGATTTGATGCGAAGTTCCTACGGAAAAGAAATTATCACCGACTTATACGACTCAGAAGATTGGTGTATTTCTGCCCCTTTTGATTTAGATATAAATGATTATTCAATAGATACACCTCTTATTAGAACACATATTTTTTTGATAAATGCCTCTCTAGAAAAGCAAGATTCTACACTAGATACTCAACAACCCAGAATATTTGAAGAACAGATTAGAGTTCGACAATTAGCTGATAGTTGGGAGGGCAACCCTGTAGATAAAACAAAAGACTGGCCCAAAGATATTGAGCCAGATCCATCTTATATAGAAGCCAGTTGGTGTATTTCTCTAGAGGATCAAGTCTTGTTCGAAATTCCGTTCAAATGGTGTTCTTTTTCGGAGAAACATGATTTAATGGGTTGCGAAGTAAGTGAGCCTATATTCTATAGCACAGGAAAAACGCCAAAAGATTAAGAGTGTGTTTGGATTTTTGTTTTGAAGGCGAAAAAGTGAGATTTTAGCGTCAAAAAAGGCAATTTTAAGTTTAATAGCAGGGCTATTGGACGAAAAATTAACGACTTTTGAGGTGAAAAGATCTTTTTTGTAGCC
>JAAEPD010000528.1 GCA_024222455.1 Aureispira sp. | reverse complement strand
ACGAGTCGAGACAAGCCAGTTGCTGTTGCTTGATGAACGGTTGTTAATAAATAATCTGTGTATAAGTCTAATTTATCTTGCATCTCATAAAGTTAAACTTTCTACCTTACTTTTACTAAATCTATGCGTAACTTGAGTTACTAAACATACTGTAATAGTAGTCTAAATTCTAATCGTCTAAGATCTAATGTCTAGCAGCACTCTAATATATTATTTTTTAAAGATTTGTTATCTCAAAATATGGATTTTTTTGCTCACCACTGTTTTAGCCGTTTCTAAACTTATGTAATAGGCTCCATTGGGCAGCAATGAGGTATTTATCTCGGTTTGTTGATCCGAATTAATAGTTTTTAACATGACTTGCTGTCCTAATGCGGTATAAATACTGATTTGTAATGCTTGGTCGTTTTGCAGCTTGTGAGAAACAATTATGCTGTTTTGAGCTGGATTAGGGTAAACCTCAAAATGCGTTTGTGCCTGAACTTCTGGACTAAAAACAGGAGTGCCTTGAGCAGCCAAAACTGCTTGGTAAGCATTGACACGACCATAACCCAATTCGTTAGACCACATACCATATGTTCTAGGAATAGTATAATTATAGCCACCTACTTTTTCGGCTGTAGTATCTATTATTTCTCTAGCTTGATCAGCCGTAAGACTACTATCTACAGATAAAATAAGAGCCATAACTGCTGCTGCATTAGGGCAAGCTGCAGATGTTCCATTAAACGTCATAGAATATTCTCCATTATTGTAGCCATTACTTCCCGTAGCATCAGTGGTGGCTACTTTTACGCCAGGAGCACCTAGTTCTAATGGATTTCCCCAGTTGCCTTCCCAACTTTCTCCATCACAAGAACCTGCCATTTTGCGCTGATCGCACATAGAGGTGGCATTAACCGAAATTGCATGTGGCTCTCGGCTTGGCCAAATTGGAGGATCTCCATCATTTCCGCTACTAAAGAACAATAAACTACCTTTGCCGTCACGACCATTAGCATAAGCTTGAGCAATAGCTGTATTGACCGTAGAAGTATCTCCTGGTCCAGGTAATAAAGGGATGAAATTATTCGCCAACCCCCAAGAATTGCTCAATATATCAGCTTTACCTACTTGCCATGCCCATGTGATACCATCAGCCATTCTGGAGGCTGTAGAATAAGGCGTAACACCTACAAATGGGATGTTTTGATATACAAAAACTTTAATAGGAATAATCGTAGAGTTGTAGGCGACTCCTGCTATTCCAATGTTATTGTTGCCTTTAGCCGCTATGATTCCTGCACAGCAAGTCCCATGACCATCACTAGAATAGCTAAAGGTAGGATAACCCTTACTCCCATCGCCTGTAGTAGAATAACCTGTAGCTAAATTGCCAATTAAATCGGGGTGTAAGGTATCTGTACCCGAATCCAAAACAGCTACACGAACATAAGATTCACCAGTGGTGATTGTCCATGCATCGTCTACATCCATATCCGCATCTAAGGTCCCATTATACTGAATAGCTGAGCCTGTATTGTTGATAGCCCATTGATAATTGAATAGGGAGTCGTTGGTGGTAACAATAGGATTGAGCAGATAATTAGGTTCTGCGTAAGCAAATTTACCTGATTGATTGAGTGTAATGGCTAAATCAACAGCATCAATAGTTGCATTTTTATCAAAATGAAGCTCATATACATTTTTTGTGCGATGAGGAACAATAGATTTTAACTGATATTTATCTACCGCCGCTTCTAATAAGTGTATATCAGAAGGTTTTCTAAGTTGAACTAGTGTTTGGTTTAGTATTCCTAAACATTGATCTTGATCGTTTTTGAAATAGACACCTACATAATCTACATCAGATAGTTGTTTGATCTGATCTATTATTTGATAATACTCTGTAGTATTTTGAGCAGTCGTTTGTGCTATTGTCAAATGAGGATAAGTTAGAAAACCCCAGTCTTGGATGCCTGTTATTTGATTGAGGAGCTCATTTTTTGCATTTTCATCAAGATGGGAATGAAATTTGATGATAATTTTATCAGTATCTAAATAATTCGAATACACCTGTTTATACTGTGCACACACTGAAGACACTCCCAAGCACCAAAGGGTTATTAATAAAGGGATACATTTATTCATTTTGTTTCAAAATTTGTTTTTGGTTTAAAAAAAGGTAGTGACCAAAACGACAAACAGAATTTCCAGTACTCACTCACTAAGGCTGTCTTTTTCCTAACTCACTAAGCCGAGAAGTCTGCTGCATGCATATCAGTCTGGTTAATGAAGTTACTAAAACATCATTAATGAGCCAAATCTATGTATGAATAAGCCGATACTTCTGATTCTTTATTGTTTCATCAACAAACTTAGCTTATGACTATCAGAATCCAGAAAGAACGATTATGGAAAGGAGGATTGCTAATGATAACCTTACTCCTCTTGTTTAATTTATTGGTCATCTTACGCTTGTCTTATCAAGATCGAATATTTGTGAATGAATGGGAGTATTTATTCAATTTTAATAATGAGGCGAATCTACCAACCTATTTTTCAACGGCCTTATTGCTATTGGCTGCGCTACTACTTGGGGCGATAGGACGTACTGTAGAAACAAAAGTCCATTGGTATATATTAAGTGGAGTTTTCTTATTTCTAGCAGTCGATGAGTTGGCTCAAATTCATGAACGTTTTGGGGTAGTAGGAGAGTGGATGTTAGACTTGCATGGTGTGCCTAAAGGGCTGTTTTATTATGCTTGGGTAATTCCTTATGGTTTTTTTACAGCTTGCTTGGCTGTGTTAATGCTCGATTTCTTGAGGACATTGCCTCTTATTATAAGTCGATTAATAATTTTATCAGCCGTTGTGTTTTTGTCTGGCGCTATTGGGATGGAAATGATTAGTGGATGGCATATAGAAAAAGAGGGGCTTACACAGTTTTATTATGTTCTAACTACCATAGAAGAGTTGCTCGAAATGTTAGGTGTTCTATTATTTAACTATACTTTGGTTTTGTATATAGAACAGCACTTAGGTGCTGTTCATGCTAATTGGGTGAATATAGAGGTGGGAGAATTATATCTAGTTTAACAGGTGTTTTATCGAAAAAAAATGTGCGAAGGAATTTTCTACAAGATCTTTTCTTTATTATTGAGTGCTTAACTAACTCAATGACTATAAAACTGAATGATGCCACCTGCAACAAAAACTATGGAGCATAGAAACTTCCAAAACTATGTTACCATAATTTATTTCTTTTTATTGGGAATCGGGATTTTATTTGATTCCGTATACTTTAGCTTTTTTGAGGTGAATATACTTCGCTACTCTAGTGTGATGGATATATTGTTGACACCTTTAGATTTTTTGATAGAACTTGTAGCCTATGCTACTCAATTGTCAATAGCTGAGGCTGTTTTTCTTATGTTACTAACAGTGATACCTTCCATTTTAACTGTTCTAGCGATATCTTATTCAAATAAAAAGTATTGGGCTAATCGACATAAAAAAAAGGTTAATTCTGAGAATTTGAAAAAAATAATAGAAGGTGATAAGAGTAGAGAAATATTGCTTAAAGCAGTCTTAATTGGTTTTTTTGCTGGAGTATTCATGCCAACTCTATTTGCCCAACTTACTTCTCCTGCTGAGGAGATATTACCCAAAATGGAAAAAGGAACACTGGAGTCTAACCATAAGATTGTTTTTATAGATAATTCTGAAAAGAATGTGTACTTAATTCGAGAGCGAAGCCAATATATATTCTATGTAGCAGAGCAGGATACACAAATTACTATTTCTCCAATATTAGGAACCATAAAAGAAATTAGAAAAATAAATATTCTGCCCAAAAGAGAAGAGACTAAAGACGATAGTAAAATAGTTCCAACACAAGATAAATCAAGTATTGATTCGATTATAAACTAAGATAAAATGTTAGAAACTGGACTTGATGCTAAAATTGATGAAAATGGGAATATTATACTAAATAATATTTCGGGATATACTATTACTATTAATCCTAGGGAGAAGGAAGAGGTTCGAGCTTTTTTACTTGATTTTAGTGCAGAGCTATTTAAGTTGCCTTTAGAAATACTTTCTTTATTAGAAAATAAATCAGCAAAAGGAGCTAATCTGCATTTAAAAGTGCAGAGCAATAAAAAATTGCTAGAAATGGAGAATGTCTTTGAAATCAGGCTAATCAATCTATCTACAGAAACAAGCTATTTTAATGAGCCTTTCTTTAAAATATCACCTGCTTTCAAAGATGAAGATGGAAAAGAATATGATAGTTTTTTGATGCTCCAAAAATCAAGTACTAAAGTAGAATTTCCTTATGAGCTAAAATCTGCTGAACCACTTGACTTAGAATATTCCTTACATTTGTTACAACTATATAAAGATATCAATACAAAAGGAGCTTTTGTACAAGCCTTTGTTAGTAATACCTTAGGCGAAGTTTATAGCTCTAGGGAATATCCTATTACTAGTCTTTTAGCAATTTGTGAGCCTACCAGTAGTCCTACTACAGGAGCATTTTTTAAGCGATTTTTAAAAAAATAACTCTTTATTTTTTCTTTATTGACTCATAAATAACTTCTTGAATACGTGTGCGAATACTCTTTTTGATCAACATCATATTCTCACCAGAAGGGTAAGTCCTATTAGAAAAGAAAATATAAATTAGATCATTTTCTGGATCAGCCCAAGCTCCAATTCCTGTAAAACCTGTATGTCCAAATGTTTTGTCAGAGGCTTGATAAGCTACATTAATAGAGTTTTTAGCTTTGTCGCTTTTTTCTTTGCGATCAAAGCCTAGACCTCGTCTAGAATCTGCTTTGACTTGAGCCGTGAATTTATTGATTGTTTCTTCTTTTAGATAGCGGCGGTTTCCGAATATGCCACCATTAATTAGCATTTGGAAGATAGTTGCCAATTCTGGTGCTTGCGTGAACAGACCTGCATGCCCAGATACTCCACCAATCATAGCTGCTCCCATATCGTGCACATCTCCGTGTACTACTTGATAACGGAAATATTCATCCTTTTCGGTTGGTACTATATGTGAACGAGGAATGCCATTATCCATGGGATTGAACATTGTATATTCTAATCCCATCGGGTTATAGAAATTCTCAGCGGCAAATTTATCTAGTGGCTTTTTAGCTACATTTTTGATCATATTTGTAAACAAATAAAAACCTAAGTCGCTGTATCTATAGTTCTTTTTAGGGCGTTGAGGTACACTAAATATACGTTGCCATACTACAGTGTCCATAGAAGGTGCGCAAAAATAGAGACTATCCGCAATACGAACACAGTACTTGCTGTCTGGGGTTTTCTTATAATAGCGATCCCACATGGGCTGTTTGATGCTATCTAGAGTCCTTGTGTAAAAAGGAATCCAAGGTTTTAGGCCTGCCTTATGCGCTAAAATATCTTTGATGACCATATACTCCTTATTGGTGCCTTTGAGTATAGGTAGATAGTCACTCATTTTTTTGTCTAAATCCAACTTGCCCTGTTCATACAGTTTCATGATAGAAATAGTAGTAGCAGCTACTTTAGTGACAGAGGCTACATCATAAATATCGGTTAATCTTACAGCACGTTTTTTGTCGTAAGTATGGTGTCCATAAGCTTTATGAAAGGCAATTTTACCATTTTTAGCAACCAAGACTTGGCAACCAGGAGCAGCTTTCACATTGATCATTTCTTTAGCGATAGCGTCAATCTTTCGGAGTGTTTTAGAACTCATTCCAACCTCTTCTGGGCTGCCAGCATAAGGCATTTTAAACATATCTGTATTTTCTCCCATTCCACATTTGAATTTTTCGGAAGCACTTACTGGCAAACGTCCCTCAAAAGGTAGTCCTCCACATAGGGCTTGAGCAGCTAGTTGCTGTGTTAGTTTTCGATCGTTGTAGGCTGCTACAGCCCAAGTGTTTTCAAAATACTTGATGCTATAGGGCATTCCAAAGGCAACTAGAATGACCTTAGTTTCCTTACTTAAATTCTGAATTAAAGTTCGAACACTAGCTGATAATTTAAAGTCATTTTTGGCCAGCCTACCTAAACGGTGCAAACTCACAATAACGACCTCTCTATTTTTGAGGCGCATGAGGTTTTTGGATGTTTTGCTAGTTATACTGTGTCCTGCTACTTGATGATTGGTAATCCCATAACGACTCAATGCACGTTGAAAGGTCGTTTTTTTGCCACTACCAAAACTAATGGTTGCTATGCGACGATTGCGAATATGGCGAAGAGGAACAAGATTGTCCTTGTTGTGAACAAGGGTAAGCGATTTAGCAATAATTTGCTCATTTAATTGTTCTGCATGTTCGGTATTAAGGTCGTCAACAATTCCTTTAAGGTCGACAGGTTTGTAGTCATTAAGCCCCATCTTGTATTTAGCGTGTAATATTTTTTTGACTCGACTGTTGATCTCCTCCCAAGTGATTTGATTGTTGGCGATAGCTTCCTTTATCTTAGTTTTGGCTACTGGAATATTTTGAGTGACTAGTAGGACATCATTCCCTGCTAAAAGGGCTTTTAGGTCAGTTTCTCCATCCTCAAAATATTTGGTTACCCCATGCATGTTGAGCGCATCTGTAAAGATCAATCCCTCGAAACCCATAGAGTCTTTTAGCAGACCTTGAACTGCTTTAGGCGATAAGGTAATTGGTGTGTTGGCTGTGGTGTCTAATGCTGGAATATTGAGGTGTGCAACCATTATACTCTGCACCTTTTGCTGTATTAGATTGCGGAAAGGATAGAGTTCTATACTATCTAGACGCTTTAGGTTGTGATTGATGATTGGTAAATCTTTGTGTGAATCTACATCTGTGTCTCCATGTCCTGGAAAGTGTTTGGCACAAGCCATAACCCCATGATCTTGCATACCTTTGATGTATTGGTAAGCTTTGGCTGTTACATTTTCTCTGTCTTCACCAAAAGAACGATCTCCAATAACTGGATTGTTAGGGTTGTTGTTGACATCTACTACTGGCGCAAAATTGATATGGATACCTATTCGACGACATTGACGAGCAGTTTCTTTTCCAAATTCATAAAGTAAGCTATTGTCTTGGATCGCACCCATCAGTAATTGGCGAGGATATTTGACAGTACTGTCTACTCGCATACTGATACCCCATTCTGCATCCATAGACATCATCAAAGGTATCTTAGATTTCGCTTGATAGACATTGGTTAGGTGTGCTGTATAAGTAGGTCTTCCCTTGAAGAAGATAATACCTCCAACTTGTTGTTTTTCTATTTCAGCTAAGACTGATTTTTTATCTGCTTCTCCTTGAGACGGATAAGCACCAATCATAAACAGCTGACCTAAACGACCATCTTCATCTAGTTTACTAAATTGCTCATTGACCCAAGCTTCTTCTTTTTGTCGATTTTCTTCTGCCAGTTGGCGAGCTTGCATAACCGAATCAAAGAGGCGTTTTTCTTCCTTTGTAACAATTGGTTGGTCTGGAATGTCGGATTGACACATTAAGAATCCAAAAAGTATGAGTATGATAGTTCCTAAACCTAATCTAGACATATATGATAAAGTGATATTCTAATTTGAAGATGTGCTGGCTTGAAAATTTATCAGCAGGAGGCTAAAGATAAAAAATCATACACAAGCGATTGAATATATAACAAAAAAACGCTTCAAAAAATTATTGAAGCGTTTGGTATTTAAACTAATCTTATGATTTCTTACTGTCGTATGAATTTAGTGCGAAATTGTTCTTGTTCGTTATGAAGCTCTAGAATAAGTAGTCCTTTGGGGAGTCTTAAGAGTGAAATGGTGTTGTTATTGTTGTCTAATCGCCCAACTTGAACTTGTTTTCCTTCTATGGTATAGATGTGATAATTAAAGACTTTAGTGCTTGTAGGTAAAATAATCATAAGCTCTGTTGATGCAGGATTAGGCCCTACTTTAATTATATCTTTTGCCTTGGATATTTTAGTGGTATTAGTTGGAGTATCATTATCCGTAATAGATATAACTATACTGCTATCAGCTCCCAACATACAGTTGTCTAATGCTAGAAGTTTAGCCATGAAATCTTCTGTTGATTCTATCAAGGCATCATCAGTTATAGGTATAGTGACTGCTAGACGAGTATCATCATTAGGAGGAAATGTAACAACAGTTGGGCTAGGTGTATCTAAGTCGTCTGCTGTTGCTAACCCTGAAAGTAATGTATCTACTTGGATTGTGCTTGAAAATTGATTCGTTTCGCTAATTTTTAGATAAAAAGTAGTAGTGCCTACGGTTTCATCTACTGTGAAATCAGTGGTGTCTATCTCTACAATAGGAGTAGTGTAATCTCCACAACTGTTTTTGAAAGTTTGGTTGGCATTGAAACGAACTTCTGCGGGGACTGTCCCATTATTCAAGCCAGCTGGCGTACCTATAGAACTATAGAAGGAAGGCAATACAAAATCAGGTTTAGATGTATAGGCATAAGAGATGTCAGGCAATGTGTTTGTACCAGTCGGTTTTATAGTTCCTTTATGATTGTTGCCATGCTCAAAATGCCCTGTGCCTTGCAGAGTGTATTGTCCTTGTAAGAATGTAGTACTTGTAATGGTATTTCCAATAAAGTTTTGATTAGGAGAGTTTGTTGCACTCATGAATATGCCATAAGTTCCTGCATGATTGCGGAAAAAGGTATTGTAGGGGCCATTAAGTCCATGAGAGTTATCAATAACAATATTCTGAACTTCATTGTGTTCAAATAGATTGCAGTAAGGATAGGTACCATGACAAACAGCATCACCCGCAGAGTTGGTAGAGAAACTACCAGTCCAATAAGGATCCCAAGAATAGTTGTAGGCAAAGGCATTCCCATTAGCTCCTGATTGTAGAATCATAGAGTGGCGAAGGTGTTCAAATACATTGTTTTCGATCAAACACTCGTTAGTTGTAGATTGCAACATAACACCATAGGCACGACCACCTCCACCATAATCATGTCCGTGATGGAAATATGATCTGGATATATATAAATTGGAACTGTGACGACCTTCTATATGTGCAAATGTACATTTGTTGGATTCTATACCTTTTACCCAACAATTCACAGCATATATAAACTGTATATTAGAACCTTGTTGAGGTGCAGTATCATCAATGCGATCTATTTTTAGACATTCGATACCTACATTGTTTTTAGGGGCCATTTTTTGTAGGTAAGGATTACGGACCATATCATAATCTAGTCTCAATGGAGAGCGTAGATAGAGTTTGTTCCCGACTATATTGTCAATTTGAATGATTTGACCAACCTTTTTAAGTCCCCAAGACCATTGGGTATAATCTATGTAGGCAGAATCGTTTTGGATAAGCTGAAACCAATCTCCAATAGCAAATAATCCCGGATTGTTTACTTCTATAACCATACTATCTTTATTAGCCGAAAGGCGCATTGCTGTCGTGTCATTGGCTGAGCTACTTCCTGTTATTCTAATTGCGTGTCCGCTACCACCTAAATCCATTTTGAAGGTGGTATTGGTTGCTCCATTGCCTCTTATGATCACACTGTCTGGCAGATTGATAGTAGAGTTGAATAAAAAAGTGCCACTAGGAAATTCTATTATACCAGAGTTGCCTCCTAAGGCTGTTATGGCATTTTGGATAGCAGTATCATTGACCACAAGACCATCGCCAACTCCACCAAAAGATTGTATATCTAATGTAGTGTTGAAGGAAGGCATTTGGCCTCTGTAGCCAGCTAGGGTCCAGTCTACCGCGCGATTGCTAGGTAGGGTTTGTGCAAAAAATATTGAAGAGAAACACAAACTAACACAAAGGGTTAAAAAAGTTTTCATAAATCTAAGGAGTGTTTTTATAATTAATAGCGGACTATAGAATAATAGAGAATGTCTTAAATTAAATAGGCATACAAGATACAAGAAAAAATGTATACAAGAAATCTTGTATTCTATAAGCCTTTATAAAGCAAATATTTTGTTATTTTTAGAAAGGATAACCAACCATTTCGATTTTAGCTACGTTGTGTAAAATAGGGGTTAATATCAATTAGTTAGATATTAATATACCAAACACTGTATAGACGACGTTATAAAGCCTTAAATGGTTAGTAATAACAAATTTTACTGTAAAGTTGACACCCATTCCCAGTTAGGTTACTCAATTGTTCATTATTTATTGTAATAGTATTCGATTAATGAGGTACAACGCGAAAAGTACAGATAGCGAGTTAGTAGAAGGTTGCCGAAAAGGCAAGCGTCTCGCTCAAAAGATTCTATACGAACGCTATTTCGGAAAGATGCTAGGTATTGCAATGCGCTATACCAAACAGCAGGATGAAGCCATTGAGATTCTCAATGCGGCTTTCCTAAAGGTATTTACCTCATTGGATAAATACAAGGACAATAATAATCTAGCAGGATGGATTGCTAAGATTGTCTTCAACACATCGATAGATCATGTAAGAAGACATACGAAGTACCGTCAAGTTATGAACTTTGAGATCGAACGGGATAAACCAGTACTCAATGATTGTATAGATCATTTGCACACGGAAGATCTTTACCAGCTTATCCAACAATTACCGACAGCTAGTCAGACTGTATTTTGTTTGTATGTTATAGATGGCTACAAACACAAAGAGATTGCAGATATGCTCAATATCACTGTAGGCACGTCCAAATGGCATTTAGCTAATGCTAGAAAAGAACTACAGCGTAAAATTAAGCAGCGTGAAGCTAGCGAAATGTTGATGCGAGGATAAGAGGCAGTAAACAACACTTTTTTTGATCGAGACCTAAATTAGTTAACTAACCAGAAGCGAAATAATGAGATGAACCATCTTTACAATAATAATGATGATAAATTGCGGTCAAAACTCACTGAGCATGAGTTTAACATAATGCCTGGGGCATGGGACGATATGGCAAATCGTCTAGACCATTATGATTTCCAGCCAAAGGCTGGAGGATGGTGGTGGTCATTCCCTATTATAGGTGTTAGCCTTTTAGTAGGCAGTTTGGCCATAGGGAATTATTGGAAGAAAGACACGCTAGTCCAAGCAGAAAAACCTTTCTTGACTCCCGTTGTAGCTCAACAACAAGCTACTCCTAAAATGACTCACCCGATAGCAGCTATTTCTGTTAAAAACCTTGATGCATTTAAGGTGGCAGAAAATCAGAATACGGTAAGTCCTTTTGAGGAAAAGGCAGAACAACCAGTTAAAAAGAAAACGGTTAAGAAATCAACGGTTGCTAAGGTGCAAAATCCAACAGTACTTGCAGCCAACCCAATAATATCTCCTGAAGAGACTAAAGAAAATAAAAAAACAGCAGAAGCTAATGTAAAGAGAACAAAGACGATTATAAAACGTCAGTACTCTATTACACCTCTAAAAAAATTAGCTGAGCGTCCTTCTATGGTTCGTACTAAAAAAACGCCAATTGTGGGTAGTTTTGGAATTGGTGACCAAGAGGCAAATAATGTTTCTCGTTGGAAGTTTAGTGTGAATGCAGGAGTAAATACTAAAGTATATGGACAAACTCAGAAATTGTCTGTGTCTCCTTATGGTGGTGTATCTGTAGGATATCGTGCAGGAGCTCATCATGGTATACAGTTAGGTCTACAGTATAAGAATATTGGAAAAATCAATAAAGAAAATCCAACTACAGCTGTCAATAGTCAATTAGCAGCAGTACCTGTAGTGGGCTATGGTATTCGTCGTATTGATATGTTGGAAGTTCCATTAGTATACCAATGTTATCCACATCCAAGAATGAATGTTTTTGCAGGTGTAAAAGGAGCTTGGTTGTTTAATGTAGAAACTGCTAGTCCTGAAATCAATGCCTTGACAAATAAAGAAAAAGGTATAGAGAATTTTGATGTTAGTTTATTAGTTGGAGCAGAGTTTAATGTTACTCGCCATATAGCAATTGGCTTACAATATAGTTTGGGGTTTGTTAATTTAACGGCACCTGCTGAAACAACAGTATTGGAGTATAATTCTCAATACTTAGGAACAACTCCTGCCGAAATGGATCAAAGTGTGTTGCGTGATGCTGGAGAAATGTTAGTACCTACATCAGTGAAAAGTCAAGATAATGGTTATCAACCAATGTTGAAATTGCCTAAGAAATTGCACAATACAGATCTTCAGCTTCAACTAAAGTATACATTCTAATCTAGAATAAGTATAGGTGAAACAAAGAAAATAAACAACAAACATATTACATATTATTACAAGGAAGTGGTTGATGGTATATACTATCAACCACTTTTTATATATTTGGGGTATGGAATGGCATATAAAAAAATTAGAAGATTTAGACACTGTAGCTCAAGAACTATTACCGACCATTAAGGAGTATAAAAAAGTGGTGTTTAATGGCGAAATAGGAGCAGGAAAGACTACTCTTATCAAAATTTTATGTAAACTTTTAGGAGTAGAAGATGCTACCTCTAGTCCAACGTATTCTATTATTAATGAATACGAATCAGCAGAAGGAACTGTTTATCATATCGATTTGTATCGTCTAAAACAGGAGCAAGAGGTATTTGATATTGGGTTAGTGGAACTTTTGGAGGAGGAAGATAGTTATTTCTTCATAGAGTGGCCAGAACTTGTCTTATCTTGGATGCCTGATAAGGTATTGACTATCAATGTAGAGGTGGCTGAAGATAACTCTAGACAACTTAATCTGGTAAAAGCAATATAAAAAGATATTGTAAAATTTGTTTTTTGATAAAATGTGCTTTATCTTTGCAAAGCAATTTTAGATGGCCTATGGTGTAATTGGTAACACAGCAGTTTTTGGTACTGTCATTCAAGGTTCGAGTCCTTGTAGGCCAACTAAGTTTTTTGCAACAGGTTTATAATATTGTATAGAAATATACAATGGCCTATGGTGTAATTGGTAACACAGCAGTTTTTGGTACTGTCATTCAAGGTTCGAGTCCTTGTAGGCCAACACCTTCTAATCGCTTTATCTTTTTGAGATAAAGCGATTTTTTTATTTAATAGTTTGTAGGTTTTTAGAACTCTGTATTAAAATTCAAAAACTTACAAAAATGCCACTAAACTAATGTTTAGTACAACTCAAGTCTTGTATATAATATTTATCTCCTGTGCTATCTTACATATTGCAGGATTTTTCTATTATATCCCTACAGGTATCAATACTCAAGCTACTCGAGCTGATATGTATTGGAATGCACTAGTTTATCATAAGGTAAGTATTGTTTTAGCACTAGTATGGGGACTAGGGCAGTATTGGAAGCTGTCTGATGTTGTAAAAATGGCTAAACCTAGTTCAGAGGAAATATTGGATGTTCCCATTCCTATTATTAAGCCTAAAGAGAGAAAGATGCTTTGGCCTTCTATTAATCTGCTATTAGCCTCATTTTTTGTGTGTAGCCCTTATCTAATAGAAGATATAGGAATAGTTGTGCTTACCTTGATCTATGCGATTAGTTGGGCTATTGTTCCGATAGTTTTTGAGTTTGATGATTAGTTTTTTCTGTAGATTGAGGGATGGTATTATACAATAAACCTAAGACACAGAATAATACTAATGGGAATATCAATAGATAACTCATCCAGTCATTATCAAATTCGTCAACTGTCAAATGAGCGAAGACTAGCCCTAGTATACTACTAGGAATCAACATCCATAAATTTTTAGGTTGTTTAGATAGAAGTAGCAGGGTGAAGAATAGAGCAATCACCATAATAATGCTTAGGATCATTACAAGTATAGAAGAAATCATAAGTTAAGTTTTGTTAGTTATTTGATTATAAAATGCAAATATATAACTTTTTTGATTTCAAGTCAAGGTTTTAGTAGGATTGTATTTATGAGAAAAACTAAACATGTTATAAGTAGATGACAACGAATATAGAAGAGAAAGGTATTGGGTTGGGAAAAGTGATGGGGGCAATGTCAGTCTTGTATATTGCGTTTTTTATCTTTTTTGCTTCCAGCGATAGTTCGTTTCATAGCAAGACTTATTTGGGGTGGACCTCTTTAGCTTATGCAGTTGTCGGATTGTTGTTTGCGTTACTCTTTTTAGAAAAAAGCACTCAATTTTTTACTAAAAAGAGGTCTAATCTAGATCAATTGATCCTAGATGAAGAGGATACTCCACCTACAACCATTGATAAGAAGTTTGACTACATAGCTAATGGAATTAATATCTTAATATTAGCTACATTTTTAGGGATCAATATCTTTGGAGATATGATTTGGGCAGCAGTCTTAGAATTGGTTTACGCACTGTTTTGGAGCCTGATATTCCTGATTGGCTCCTCAAAAAAATAATAATGATTACCTATTACAGCCTTGTGCGCATCGCTGAACTACAGCCATATCTTGTTGAGGCAAACCTGGAATGCCCAATACAATATCTAAATAAGGTCTTGCCTTTTCACAATTATTGGATACACAATAAGCAATAGCCAAATCCAACATAATCATAGGATTGTTAGGGTTAAGCTCATTTAGTTTTTCTGTATAGGTTATCCATTTACCAAGGTAAACAGGGTCGTTACCATTTTGATTAGCCATAAACTTATTGCACAAGGCTAAATATCGGTTGACATCCAAATGGTTTTCATCTATTTTGACAGCCTCATCTAATATGACTGATGCAGCACTAAAGTCGTTTTGCTGCATAAAAAGAACAGCTCTACCCACATAAGGATTTATGTTTTGGGGGTTGAGTTGTGTAGCTGCCTGATAGGCTATGAAAGATTGTTCAACATATCCTTGCTTCAAAGAGTCTGGAGTACTTGGTAAATAAGCCAATGTTCCATAGACATTTCCTTTGAGTTCAAATCCTGCTCCATCGTCTATTCCAGCACTGCTAGATTGATTGGCATATTGTAACGCCAAATTATATTGTTCTATACTTAGATAGAAATCACCAGCTATTCGGGCATGGTCAACATCTTTATATTCAGTAGGACTGTATAATGGATTTAGCAGCTTACTTAACCAATACATTGGGCTAAATGTATAGACAGCTTCTAAGTTTTGGAAAACATCTTTTTGGTTATTTTGCTTGAATCCATATTGATTAATAAACTTCTGATTTTTCTGGGTTTTCTTGAGGTAGATGGCTGCTACTGGATCTACAAAAACTAAGTCGTACTGCTCTGAAGATGCTAAGTGTTTATGTAATCCTTGAAACTGTGGTCGATAAAGAACCACATAGTCAAAGTTTAAAGAGTCATCTTTTGCTGTAAAGAGCTCAGGCATATAGACAATATTGGTGAACTCTTGAAAAAACTCTGCAGGGAAAATATCTAAATCTCGTAAATCAATATAGGTTTTGAAATCGGGTTGCAAATGCCAGAGCAAATAAGCGGATGTAAGATAATCTGCAAAACAGCGACCTTCTATTCTGTTATCCTGTATAAATTTGGCTGCCCCTGTTGGGTTGTGACTAGCCAATATTTGCAATCCATATTGGTCTCTAGAGTTAGTCACCTCATGATATTTGCCTGTAATGACAAATAAATAACTACCAACTGTCAAGACTGCAAGAGATAGATAAACCAACTGTTGTTTCTTTACTTTATTGAGCAATTGTTGGAATACAATAGCCAAAATAGGCGCACTGGTTATGATAAAGAATGGAATATTTCGATAAGCGGTCAAACTCAGATAAAAGAGCATAGCATATATCAATAGATAACCCCAACTAAAGTATTTAGTGATTTTGGAAAACCAAGCTAAAGGCTCTTTTTTTAGGGTTGTTTTTACGTGAGTTGTAGTTGTTGGTTTAACAGCAGTTTTTTTCTTTTTACCTTTTTTCTTCCCTTTGGGAACAGGAATAATTGTTTCTATCGTCTCTTTATGCTCTACTGTTTTGCGAAAAATAAAGGGACTGAGCAATATAAATCCGAAGGTAAGTGCTGCAAAAACAAGATTGATATACGCTTCTGCATGCCAGTATTCGCGAGTCCAAAAGGAGAATAGCTCAGTAGTATATTTATTCTCTTGGAGCTGCCCAAAAATATTGAATGGGTGCATCCACATTTCAGGCCCTCTCGGATTGATAGCTACTACTGCTAAAGCTACAAATATAGCGGTGGTTGTCCTCTTTAGGGTAGGCGTATTTAGTTCTTTTTTGATCTTTGTCTGGTAAAAATATTGCCCCCAACTTGCAGCTAGGTAGCCTCCCATGAGCACCATACCTATACCAAAGGCCTCGTGCATATTGACCCAAAGTAACTGTAGTGGAACTAAGAGGTATATCTTGTTGCTAGGGTCGTAATGATGTCGCAAAAAGATAAAAACATAGAGACTCACCATTAGATGACTGGTCATCTCTGGGCGACCAATCATACGAAAATCCATTGCCCACAATGCTAGTAATGCAGCTATAACCATTCCTGCAAAAGGGTAACGCTCAGGTTCTTTATAATCTTCCTGTATATGGATTCTAAACAGGTTAGCTGTTTTATTCAGGTTGCTGAGGATATATAGGGTGACCATTGCTTGAAAAACAAATATAAATTCAGGCCCACCCAAGGCTTTACCCATATTGATGATGATTTCAAACATCCATTTCACGTTAATCCATTCTGTGCCTAAAAAGGTATAAGAGAAAGGATCTTGTTTAGTGACTTGTCCGTTTTCGACCATCCACTCACCTGCACGATACATCCACCACAAGTCTGGCTCCCTAAGCGATTTTAGGCAGAGTACAACTCCTGTCAGTAGACAAAATATCCAAGCTATGCGTATGAGTAGTTTATTGTTCATTCTTTTCTTTTTAGTAGGAAGATTTAGCGACTAATATTCCCTAGCATTTTTGAGGCAGCAATTTTTGTATTTTTTTCCACTTTTGCAAGGACAACGTCCATTAGGATTAAATTTTTTGCCTGTATAATTGAATAAAGACTTAAATGCATTGCCCAAGTGGTTCGATTTATCTTGTTTGAATATTTTTGTCATTAGATCATACAATTCAGGTTTTCGTTCTTTCATGGCATCTGGACGCTCAAAAAAGTACTCTGTAGCTACCGCAAAAAACTCTACTCGATTGGTTAAGGCATAAGGGTTCATTTTAGATTTACCATCTTCAATCCGTTCGGATTCTTGATGCATGACCTCTAACCAAGGTTGAATATATTGATTCTCTAAAAACAGTCTAGGAATACCATCATAACTGCCATCGGAAGCATCAAGTAGATGCGCAAATTCATGAATGCCCACATTGTGTCTATCCATAGGATTTTTGAATCCAGCCAAAAGAGCAGGTTGAGAGAGAATCATGATTCCATTCATAATACCTGTACCAACCATTCCTGTTACATGACGGCTGTGGCCTTCTAGATCAAATTGTTTGTTGAAGGCATTGGGATAAATAAGTATTTCACCAAGGTTTTCATATTCCCAGTCTTCAAAACCAAAAACAGGAATAATGCCACTTGCTGCAGCCAAAACCATAGTGGTGTCATCTACCTCAGTTTGAACGCCAGTTAGGCGTGTTTCGTGTAAGAATATTTGCACCTCTGTTTCAAAAAGTGTTTTATCTTCTTTGGATAAGTTATTATAATACTGAACATATTTTTTAAGAATAACTTTCCATTTTTCAGGGAATGGAGTCTTTCTTAGGCGTTCTCTGTCTCTAAATTTTTTGGTAAGCAGGCTATAGGTGCTGTAGCAAACTAACAAATCTATAGCAACCAAAATATAAAAAGTTTCATCTGGTTCTTTGTCCCTATACTGAACAGCCCAAACAATAGCTATAAAAGTGAGCCCAATAATAGCCGAAAATATAACGGCTAGTATTCGATTGAGTCTGGCTTTACGTTTGGATAAATGCATGGTATATTAGTATATTAATGTCAACTAAGACTTAGCGAGATTTTTATTGGTTATAGTATTCAGTTGTTTATATAAGGCTACTGGGTGAGTAGTAGCTAATTATTTGTTTACTTGATGTTTTGATTCAGGTGTTTGTTAGATCATCAAATCACCATATAAACATAAGAAAAGAATAGTACCATTGATTACAAAACATTTATAAGTTCAAAATCAATTGCTAGTTCACATTAAATATACTTATTTTTGAGCAAATCTTAGATTATGTTGTATGCTCTTTTTCGATGGCCAGTTCGATTATTGCTGCTTTTCTTTTTTAGACGCATTCATCGTATTGGAGTAGATCATGTCCCAAAAAACAAGGCAGTTCTATTTATTTCTAATCATTCTAATGCTTTTATGGACCCTATCTTGATTGCTTCATTTCAAGAGAGGGAGATTTATTTCTGGGCTAGGGCACAGGAGTTCAAGCAGCCTATTTATAATTGGATATTAAAAAACTTACACATCTTACCCATTTATAGAATCCGAGATGGGCGGAAATTAATGAATAAAAACAGGCAAACTTTTGCATCGTCTAAACAGTTATTAGCTCAAAATAAAGCAATGTATATTGCTCCTGAAGGGAACTGTACCGTAGAAAAACGTATGCGTAGGTTCAAACTCGGAACTGCTAGGCTGATATTGGAGATAATGGAAGAAAAGGGCTGGGATTTTGAGCTAGAGGTGGTTCCTGTTGGGCTAAATTATACTTACCATACAAAGTTTAGATCTGAGGTTTATATGCAATTTGGAGCACCTATTAAGGTTGATTCCTATCAAGAGTTGAGTGTGAATGATAGAACTAAGGCTGTACGAGCCTTAACTAATGAGCTAGAGGATGGCTTGCGCTCACAGTTGATTATAGTAAAAGATAAGGCTGATGATGAACTGGCAGAGCAAATTCTGTTATTATATCGAAATTCTAATACTCAATCTTACTGGCCTATAATTGCAGATAACGAAAGGTGGTGCCACGATGAACAAAAATTGGCTACTTGGATTAATACATTAGCTCCAGCTGAAAAAGAAACACTAAAACAAAGATTAGATCAATATTATAAAAAATTAGAAAGGGCAAAAATAACAGATAGAGCTTTAGCGCAGCAGAATAAACCTGCTCTAGGCAATTTTGTGAAATTGGCTTTGGGATGGCCTGTATTTTTAGTAGGAATAGTAGGTGGTTGGTTGCCCATGCAATTGGCTCGAATGACTAGAAATAAGATGGTGAAAGATATTCAGTTTTGGGCAGGGGTTGCTTTGGTTTGGGGTTGGATTTATTGGGCTGTGTATAGTTTAGTTTTAGTGGTTGCATTGGTCATTATGTGGAGTTGGTGGGCATTGTTGTTGCCCGTTGGGTTGATTGCTGCTCAATATTTGGCTTTGGAGTATCAGGAGATATGGAAAGCTGTGAGTGAAGACACTATATATCAGAAATGGTCGAAAGGACATTCTAAACAAAATAGGGTGTTAAAAAAAGAAAGAGAAGCTATAATAAAGGGATTGGGTGACTATAGTTAGCTAAGTTTTTTTAGTTTTTGATAATCAAAAAATAGCGAACTATTATATGAGAACCGAGATAGCTCAAATACGAGAATTGGTCAAAACAGGGACTAAAGAAAATATCCTTATTGCTTTTGAATTGGGTAGAGGATTGGGCTATTTTATGTCTAAGATATTGGCTGATTTTGTGCCTTTGCTAGGTAGAAGGCCCTTGACAAGAGATTACTTGATTGCTCTATTTCAACAGACAGAGTTGGATTTATCTAATAGTGGCTTAAGTGAGTTGCCACCTATCTTATTTGAGGTGGAATTGCCTAAAATGCGCCATTTGAATTTATCGAATAACCATCTCCAAGCACTGCCCTCTAAATTAGGAGAACTCTCTCAACTGGAAACGCTCAATTTGAATCATAATAAACTAACCGATTTGCCTTCTGCATTTGCCAATTTAGAGGATTTATTCGAACTAAAATTGACCAATAATCAATTTAACCGATTTCCTTCTGCATTATATAGCTTGAAGAAGTTAGGACGCTTACATATGGCATCTAATTCGCTCAATTTTTTCCCTTCTAAAGTTTTGGAAATGGGGACTTTGGGCTTCCTTGATTTGCGGTATAACGGTATTGCTAAATATCAAATCCCAGTGAGGGATCGGTGGTGGATAAAATTGTAAGGGAGTATGAAAAATTAGGGGTTTTATAAAGAAGAGATTTAAAAACTAAAAGTTAAAATAAAAAAGTGGTTCGTAATGTTTAGTTTAAAAGTGACGAAACTTTTGAGCACTAAACAAAATACGAACCATGAACAAGTTAGTAATAAATAAATATTTTGTCAACTATATT